>NZ_JANSIL010000032.1:0-17126 GCF_047462015.1 Synechococcus sp. R5-13
GAGCAGAACAGGCTCAGGGCTACTGAAAGCCCGCTCCGTACCGCTTAGCGGTCGGAGCCGGGTAGTTTACTTCAAGCTGGCTACAGTGGAGTTAAATCTGAAACATCTGAGCCAAACGAGGTGGGATCCGATGGTACTGGACACATTGCCGCTGGTTGCCGCTGTAGCCATCGCCATTTTTATGCTGGTTTTTTGGGTGCGGGTGGTTCGAGAGGCCATCTGGACAACGGTGGGGATTGTAATCATCTTGGCCGTGTTGTACGTGGTCTTTAGAATTGGCCCGCGGCAGGTGCTGCAGGAGTTGCGGGATCCCTTTGCCCTTCTAGAACAGGTTTGGCAGGTGATCGTCGGTTGGTTCCAGGCCCTTCTCCCCTAGAGTTCGTTATCTGCTATACAGTTGCCTGATACAATAGAAAACACAGGGGGGCAGCCTATTGGAACTGCTGGCGAATGGTTTGTCCAGTCAAAAATCGATTCCCTCTCCGGTTTCCGCACTGCTCTACAGCACCTACGCGACTGAAGTTCTCGCCATGCCTTCTGACCCTGAATGGGATCCCCAAGACCCCACCCCAGAAGATGGGATCCCCATTCCTGCTGGCGTCAGCGGGACGGAGTCCTCAGACATCCAGGTGGAGGTGGAGGATTTGGGGGAGCGCCGCCGCCAAGTGCGAGGTCGCGTCCTGATTCCGGTGGAGCGGCAGCAGGTCTGGCAGGTTTTGACCGACTACGACCATCTGGCGGAGTTTATTCCCAACTTGGTGGAAAGTCGCGTCATTGGCCGTGAGAATGGCCGCACACTGGTACGTCAAGTGGGATCCCAAAAGGTTTTATTTGCCCAATTTTCTGCTGCGGTGGTGCTGGCTATCGAGGAGATCTTTCCTCAGCAGCTTCGCTTCCAAAAAACACAAGGGGATTTTCTTATCTTCGAGGGGTTTTGGGATCTGGCCGATTGGTCGGCCCATCAAACCTTGCTCACCTACCACCTGCAGGTCAAGCCTCCCCGCAGAATGCCTGTCGGTCTGGTGGAGCGCCGCATTTGCCAAGATTTGGCCCTGAACTTACAAGCCATTCGGGAGCGCTGCCTGAGTTTGTCGGATCATTCCAAGCCCGTTTGAGGCGCGCCCAATAGGTACCTCGTTCCCCAAGCGCTCCGCGCTGCTGACGCGACCACTCTCAGCCCTTCTGCCAAAGAAGAGGGGGGCTGGGGAACAGCTTTATTGCCATTTGTGGGATTTGATATTCGAGCTGGAATTTGCCAGGTGGATCCCAGAGGCAAAGTGGGCCGGTGGTCCTTCACCTTTCGAGTCTCAAGCGGCGATCGAGGGCTGTCCTTGGGTGTGTGGGTGCGCTATCGGCAGGGTGAAGTGGAAGGCACTGCCCTGATTGATCCCCCCCGATTCTGCCCAGATGCGCCCCCCCATGGCCTCAATGATCAGTCGGCAAATGGCTAGCCCCAAGCCCGTCCCACCCACCGAGCGCCGCAGGGATCCCTCTGCTTGATAAAACCGCTCGAAGATGGCTTGCAACCGGTCTGGCTCAATGCCGCGCCCGGTGTCGGCAACAGTGAACTTCACCATCGCCCCCGTCGATCCACCGGCTGGTGGCTCCACTTCTGCCCGAATCCAGATCCGTCCGGTGGAAGGGGTAAATTTGCAGGCATTGTCCAGCAGCTTACGCAACACCTCCACCAGCCACTCCCCATCCGCCCTAACCATTGGCAGCCGTTTGGGCAGCACCTGCTCGATGGTGGGCAAGTCTTCGTGCCGCCGTCGCGCTTTGACATTGCTCAGGGCCAGCTCCACACATTCTTGAGCAGACAACGGCTCGATATGCCAGCGAACGCGACCACTTTCCAGCTTGGAGAGGGTGAGAAAGTCCTGCACCAACTCCCGCAGCCGATCGGCATCTTGCAGGGCTGTGTTCAACATTTCCTGGCGCATCTCCAGGGGCATGTCGGGGTCGCTGGCCAAAGACTCCAAACACACCTGAATGGTGGACAGCGGGGTGCGCAGCTCGTGTCCGGTCACGGCAATCAGCTCTGATTTGGCCTGATCCAGAGCTGCCAACTGGCGATTGAGCTCTTCTAGGTGCTGATAGGCTTCTGCCTGCAAGAGGGCTACCCCCACTTGGTTGGCAATGGCTTCTGCCAACTCCAGAGTGGCCGGCTGCCAGCGGTGAGGGTGTTCGTGGTGTAGCTCCAATAGGCCCAGCAACCGCCCTTGATAGAGAATCGGCATGGCCACCCAAGCCCGAATTTGGGCCGGCTGCCACAGCTCCGGCACTCGCTGCAGGCGGGGATCCTTTTGGGTATCCTCGCAGCACACCGCTTGTGCCGAGGCTACTGCCTCCCGCAAAAAAGGGTTGCTGGGAAGAGGCCACAGGGATCCCTTAAGGCTGCCCATCGTTAGGGTGCGGTACTCCTGCTCAATCTGAACAGCAGGGGCCTGGCCATCGTAACGGTAGATCAAACATCGCCCCACCTCTGCCACCTGCCCCAGCTCCTGCACAGCAATTGCCAAAATCTCGCCGGTATCCAAAGACTGGCGAATGGCACTGCTGATGCGGTTGATCAGATGCTCTTTGCGCTCTTGCACCCGAATGGTGCGGTAGGCCCGCTGCAGTTTGTATTGCCCTGCCTGGAGATAGGTGATCAGCCGCTCGGTAAAGGGGCCTGGATTCAGTTGGCTGGCGGAGTTTTGCGGGGATCCCTTGAGGTACTGGCGAAGGGGCTCAAGGCGAGGTTCCAGATCCGGTCGGTAACTGAGGATCTTGGGCAACAGGGCCAAAGCCGCTTGGACTGTAATCTGACGATCAAATGACCAGATCCCATCAAATTGGCGAGCTGCATCCATATCGCTGCTTTGCCAAGGACGCTCCCGCTGCATCTGCAAGCGTTCTCGACACACGAGGCAGGTGGCATAGTGGGCATCGATGACGATCAAGTGCCACTCCTGCACCAAGGGATCCTCTGGATCCAAGGGAATGGTGTGGTAGGGCAGGTCTGTCTGAGCAAAATCCTTTTCTGGGGTCGCCAACACAAACACGTCTTGGGCCATTGCGCTGATGCGCTGGTAGCGCCGTGCCTCCTGGCGGTAGTAGCGCTCCTTTTGAAAGTTAGCGAATACCCACGGGGATCCCTGCCCTTGCAGCACCTGATCCTCAATGGCGTGGCTGAGGGCAACCAAAGAGGATTTGAAATACAGTTGTGGGCGCAGGTGCGGCAAAGCCTGCAGCAGATCGCTCAATAGGGAGGTACGACTCTGGCGAAGGTAAGATCTAGAGCGGGTGGAGGCCATAACCCTACTGGCAAGCACAGATCACAGGCAGTACAGGGACACTTAACCCCAGAGAAGGAGGCTCGCAGTCTAGGTTTAGTCTAACGGTTGGGATCCCGCGGCGGAGGGAGCTTCATAAGGCGCAAGATCCAGCTAGCCCAAACTAAGAGATATAAAGTTTACGAAGTTATATGTAAGTCAGCCAAATGTCGGGATCCCGGTACAGCCAAGAGGACGTGCAGCAGATCCTCCAGCGGGCCATTGCCCGCCAGCCACGCCTGGGCGAGTTCACCCGCTCCCAACTGCAGGAGATGGCTGCCGAACTGGGGATCTCCCCCCAAGAGCTGGACTTGGCCGAGCAGGAATGGAAGGCTTGGCAAGAGCTGAACAGCCAACACCGAGAATTCCAGCGCTACCGCCGTCGGCAGTTTTACCAACTGCTGGGCCGCTATGGAATTGTCAACAGCTTTTTGCTGGGCTTAGACTGGCTCTCCGGTGGAGGGCTATCTTGGTCGCTGTTTATACTCATGGGGTGGGGCTTGACCGTTGCCCTCAAGGGCTGGAACGCCTACCAAACGGAGGGTGAACGCTACGAGAAAGAGTTTCGCCAATGGCAAAGGAAACGCCAGAAAGATCTCCAGAGCAAGTAAGCCCAGCCTACCGGAGAAGTCTGTCCCGCTGATGGAGATGGATTTTTCTCCAAACTCTGAGTGGGAAGGGGCACCGCCGAGAGATGCTACCATAGATATTCAGCATTGCTGAATGCCCGTGCGGGCGTAGTTTAATGGTAAAACCGCAGTCTTCCAAACTGCTGTTGTCGGTTCGATTCCGTCCGCCCGCTTCCCAACACTGGGCAGGCCTTAAACTAAACCTCAAAACTCGCCTGCTGTAGGCCTTTCCGGGCCCAACCTAGCCCCAAGGCAACGGTTGAGTTCGGGGCGAAAAGTGTCTGCGAGGGGGGTGGAGAAGGAGCAAAGCAGGAGGAGTCTTGTGAGCTTTTGGTCTGACCGTGGCGTATCGCGGCTGGGGTGGTACTACCGTGGAAGGCGTTACCGGTTGTCGACGGGGGTGCCGGATACGACGGCAAGCCGGCGGGTGGAGTCGGAAGCTGGTTGCCTTGGTTAAGCTTCTCTAGGAGGAGCTAGATAAGGAAGACGCTTTCGGATCCCTATAGCCAAAGTACAGGGTATGTGGTTCCAAAAAGCATAGCTGGTTGAACCAAGCTGTGCTTTTTCCTCTCACAATCTGGCCGGTAATTTTTCTTAATCAGAACTTAATCTCAAAATAACTAGAAAATAACTTTTGGATGATTTTATTGAGGTATTCTGAGCTGTATTCAACTCCTAAAATAGGGGGAAACCTGGGAACCCCGAAGCCAAAGCTTCCCCCGGCTTCCTGCGAGTTTTGTGAGCGAAGTGGGATCCCTGCTACGCAGGGGTTGCTTCTATCCATATCCATGTGGTTGTGACTTATAGTGGCTGTGATAGATGTTGTCTGAAAAGCTGCAATACAGGCTTATTCTCCGGTGAATTTGGGCAATGCTCTCATTTGTGCCAGATCGGCAGTAAAGTGAGAGTAAATGCAAAAACCGATTTTGGAATGGTTAGGAGAATCACCGTGCGTCCTCTATCTTTGTTGGCGGTGCTTTGCAGCGTGGCTTTTGCCCACCCTTTTGCGTGGGGATCCTTGAGCTCAGCCTGGGCTAAGCCTTCCGGGACGTTGCGTTTGTACACCTCCCAACCCGATGCAGATGCTCAGAAAACTGTTGCTGCATTTCGGGAAGTTTATCCAGAGGTTTCGGTGGAGATCTTTCGCTCCGGCACCGAGGAGGTGATCAGCCGCTTTCTTTTAGAAGCAGAAAAGGGCAGCCCCCAGGCAGATGTGTTGTTGGTGGCCGATGCGCCCACCTTTGAGCTGCTGAAAGCCCGCAATTTGCTGGAGTCCTACTGCAGCCCTGAGGCCAAAGCCATCGCTGCCACCTACTACGACCCAGACTGCCACTACTTCGGCACCAAGATCTTGGCCACGGTGATCGTTTACAACACGGCCAAAGCCCAGCCCATCGATAGCTGGGCAGCCCTGGCCCAGGTTCCTGAAGGCCAACTGGTGATGCCCAGCCCTACCTATTCGGGCGCCGCCGCCTACAACTTGGGGGTTATCACCCGCACCCCCGGCTTGGGCTGGGAGTGGTACGAAGCCCTGAAAAAGAACAAGGCAGTGCTGGTGCAAGGCAATGGCGCTGTGGCTCGCAACGTCGCCAGTGGCGAACAAAGCTACGGCATGGTGGTGGACTTTCTCGCCATTCGCAGCCGCAACGAGGGATCCCCAGTGGAGGTGGTCTATCCCAAGGAGGGTGTGCCATTGATTACAGAGCCGGTGGGAATTGTAAAAGGAACGCCCAACCTGGAAGCTGCCCAGGCTTTTGTGGACTTCTTGCTGTCTCAGAAGGGGCAGGAGGTTGCTGCAGGGATGGGCTATATGCCACTGCGGCAGGATGTCACACCTCCGAAAGGGTTCCCCGCCTTGAGCGAGCTGAAGATCTTAAGCGTGCCGGCGACGGAGTTGGCCGAGAGCCGCGAGGCCGACAAGGCTCGCTTTGCCAAGTTGTTTGGGGAATAGGTTGACATCAAGCTGGCCAGACGCTGGCCAAGTCTTGCGGTGGAAGGACTTGAGCAAAGGGTTGAGGCACCCCATTATCCCCTGGCTGGTGGCTGTAGCCGCCCTTGTGACTCTGACCCACGTCTATCCCCTCTGGAGGCTGCTGCAGCGGGCCTTGGGCGGCGAAGGTGAGAACATCCGCTGGTTGCTGGAAACGCCTCGCGTCCATCTGGCGCTACGCCATAGCCTTTGGGTGTCCGCGGCCTCAGCGGCGCTGGCTCTTGGGGCCGCTCTGCTGCTGGCGGTGCTCACCACCCAGACGGATCTGCCGGGCCGCGGGATCCTACGGCTGCTCTTTTTGTCTCCTCTGGTGATTCCGCCCCAGGTTTTGGCCTTGGCCTGGATCCAGTGGGCTGGGCCGGTGGGCTATCTGCAGCAGGGGCTGCGCTGGATTTTGGGAAAGCAGGGATCCCTGTGGAGCCTCTACACACCGGCGGGGATCATCCTGTTGCTGGCTCTTTTTGTGCTGCCGATTGCCTATCTGACGCTGGTGGCGGGCCTGAGCCGGCTCTCCAAGCAGGCTCAGGAGGCGGCCCAACTGGATGGGGCAAACCTGCTGCAGGTTTGGCTCTACGTCACGCTGCCTCTGTTACGGCCCTCTGTGGCGGCAGCAGCAGCACTGGCGTTCCTGGGGGCCTGGGGCAATTTCGGGATCCCGGCCTTGCTGGGGATCCCGGGGCGCTACCTGACCTTGCCCACTCTGCTGTACCAGGAGGTGATCAACTTCAGCGGCGATGGGTTTGGGCGCAGTGCGGCGCTGGCGTTGCTCTTTGGCCTGCCGGCCCTCTTCTTCTTGAGCTGGCCCCAGCGGAGTCAGGAGGGGTTGGATCCCGGCGAGGCGCCTCCGGATCCCTATCGCCTGGGCTGGCTGGGTTGGCTGCTCAGCGGGATCCTTTTCGCCGCAGCTCTGCTGGTCGTTCTTGGGCCCTTGCTGGCCATGGCTGCGACTGCCCTGCTGCGGGCCTATGGCCTGCCCCTGACCTGGTCTAACCTAACCCTGGAGCATTTTCGCATGGTTCTTTTTGATCTGGAGCGGGCCCGCCGCGCCACGCTGCACAGTTTGGGCTTGGCGGGAGGAGCGGCACTGCTCTGCAGCGGGATAGGGACGATCTTGGGCTATGCCCTGACCCGCTTGAAGGTGCCGCTGTTGGCCCTGCTCAGCTTCATCGTGGACTTGCCCTATGCCCTGCCGGGCCTGATTTTTGCTTTGTCTCTCATCTTGGTGTGGTTGCCTCCTCCCCTGCCGGGGCTGAGCCTCTACGGCACCCTATGGCTGATCCTGATGGCCTACCTGGGGCGGTTCTCGGCCCTGGCACTGCAGCCCCTGCAAGCGGCGTGGCGCAGCTTGGATACCAGCCTTGAGGAGGCAGCCAGTATTGACGGGGCCTCCCTGCTGCAAACCTTTCGCCACATCTTGGTGCCGCTGCTGGCGCCAGCCCTGACGGCGGCAGTGTTGCTGGTATTTCTGCAATCTTTTGCCGAGCTGACCCTCTCCGCCCTCTTGGTGACCTCCCGCTCGGAGACCTTTGGGTGGCTCATCTTTGGCTTGCAACAAGGGGGCTATACCCAGCAAGCGGCGGCCCTAAGTACCTTGCTGCTGATCGCGCTCTTTGCCCTGGCCGCGGGGATCCAGGCGCTGCGGCGGCATGCCAAGCCAAGCTGAGGAGGGGATCCCTGCAAATCCTTCACGGATTGGGGCCGACTGTGGTGGTGCGGCGGATGGGTTGACCCTTTAGAGTCTTGCCTTCTACTGTTTTCACCCAGCCTTGCCCTGGTACAAATCGGTACTGCACATCGGTATCAGAGCCACCGAGCAGATCCCCTTGGGCATTGAAGACGCGAGTTTCCCGCTGCCAGTGTCCTGGCCCGGTCGGTGTGCTGCTCGACTCGGTGGTGTAGGTTTGGCCGCGAGCATTGCTGAATTGGCCGCTGCGCTGCCAGCCTTGCCCCGCTTGGCCCTCGATAAGGCTCGAGCTGCTGCCCACCGTCTTGCCCTCGGCGTTTTGCAGGGTGGTGCTGCCCTGCCGTTGCCAACCCTCATGTGTGTGAGTAGTGGTGTGCTGATGGTTCAGGTTCCAGGTCTGACCTTGTTGGGTAGTGACTTGGCCGGAGTAGTCTCCTTCCACCCCCTGACCGGGAATGAATTGCCGGGATCCCTGGCCGGAATAGGTGCCACTACCCGATCTGCCACTTGGCCCGGTGCGAGTGTAGGTGCCGGAGTGAGTGAAGGTGCGCCCACCGCGCGGGGCCAGGGATCCAGCCGTTGGCGTGGTGGCTGTGCGAGTGCGTTGACGGGGGCGAGCCTGCGCAAAGGGAGCAAGCGCCATCAGGAGGGCAGTAACCAATAACAGGCAAAAGCTTGCGGTTTTCATTTTCATTCTCATTTTTCGAGACCCCTTGAGAAATTGCCAATCATGACCCAGGCTAGGTGCTCACCTCATCTGACTCTGACTTCGGCCTGAGGGTTCACCTCCCGAGGGGATCCCAGCCAGACATAACCTGCTCTTAATGTCGGTGCTGTAATCTCAGAGGTGCCTTTAGCGAATGCGACTGCATTTTTCTATGAATACCCGTCGTACTTTCCTGGCTGTTGCGGCTGGCCTGGTGGCTGCGTCTGCTGCTGCTCTTCTGGCTGCCGACAGCTTTGCTCAGTCTCCTGCCGAAGTCAAAGTTTGGATTGCCTTTACCGATAACCGCCTGGATTGGGCCCGCGAAAAAGCGGCAGAGTTCAACAAGCAATTTCCTCAATACAAAGTTACGGTCGAAGGCTACGGCAACTACGAAGAAATTCAGCAAGCCACCGACCTGGCCATTCAACAAAATGCTGCTCCTTCGGTGGTGCAGTGGTTTGAGGTGGGCACCCAACGGGCACGGGATTTTGGTTACTTCAAGTCCATTGCCGAGGCTCTGGGCAATCGCACCGAAGTGAACGGGATCCCGGTGAATTTCGACGATTTTATCGAGCCGGTGGTGAGCTACTACACCCTGGATGGCAAATTTACGTCCATGCCCTGGAACAGCTCCAGCCCCATTCTCTACTCCAACACGGCCATCTTGAAGAAGGCAGGGATCGAAAAGCCGCCGGCCACCTGGCAAGAGCTGGAGGCTGCTTGTCAAAAGATCATGGCCCTCCCCGACGCTCCCCAGGGCTGTGTGACCTGGCCCAATCACGGCTGGTTCTACGAGCAGTGGATGGCCCAGCAGAATGCCCTCTTGGCCAACAACGACAATGGCCGTGCCGCCCGTGCCACCCAGGTCTTTTTGGACTCGGAGCCGTCAATTGCCATCGCCACCTGGTGGAAAGGGATGTATGACAAAGGCTACTACATCTACAGCGGCAAGCAGCGGGATTGGGCAGCCACCGAGCAGGCCATCCAGACCGGTACCGTCGCCATGGCCATCACCAGCAGCGCCGATGCCGCCAACATCACCAACGCTGCCAAGCAAAACAACATCGAGCTGGTCACCACCCGCATGCCCTACAACGCCGACAAGGGTTGGACGGGGAACTTGATCGGGGGAGCCAGCCTCTGGCTGGTGAAGGATCTGCCCAAGGAGGTGGAAGAGGGGGCGCTGACCTTCATGCTGTGGCTCAATAACACCGAAAATGCTGCCGAGTGGCACCAAGTGACCGGCTACTTGCCCATTCGGAAAAGCTCGGTAGCCTTGCTGGAGTCGAAGGGCTGGTTCAAGGAAAACCCCAACTTCTTCACCGCCAGCGACCAAATCAACAATTCCAAGGTGACCCCTGCCACTCGGGGGGCGCTGCTGGGGGCTTTCCCCGAAATTCGCAACGTGGTGACCCAAACCATGGAAGATCTGATGCTTAAAGGCGGGGATCCAGCCCAGGCTATGGCCAAGGCCAACCAGGAGGCCAACCGCCTTCTAGCCGAGTACAACTCCCTCTACCAGTAACCTGGATGTCGATGGGCTGACGGTGTCATTGAGGGATGGGGGTGGGCGGCAGCCTGCCCCTTTTTGGGTTTTGACGAGGCTCTTGTGAAGAGCAAAGCCGAGGTGAGAGGCATGTTGGGATTCGTCCAAGTGTTGGTGCCGCTGTTGGCAGGGTTGCTGGGATCCCTCTGGATGGGGCTCCGTTTTCGACGCATCGAGTGGCCTGTGCCGGTGGGGGCAGTGCTGGGGGGCCTAGCAGGAGGGCTGGGATCCCTGATTTTTATGGCGCCCCTGGATTTTTGCACTTTTGAGCCGGAGCGCAAGGCCATCGACATGGCCTTTGGCGTGGGGCTGGTGCTGGCGGGCATGGCCATTCCCCTCTGGCCGCTGTTGGCGTGGACGCAGAAGGAGCAGGAGCGCCGCCTGGGGATCCCCGGCCCAGCTGTTCAGGAGAGGGGCATCTTTAAGCAGTGGTGGCTGGCGTGGCTGCTCTTGTTGCCCACCTTCACGATCTTGGTGGTGTTTCTCTACTACCCAGGGCTGGATACCTTCCGCCTTTCCACCCTGCTCACGTTTGTGGGGGCGCCGCGCAGCCGCTTCGTCTGTGTGGATAACTTTACCGCTTTGCTGACGGATTCCACCTATCTGCGCAGCCTGGGGATTACCTTTGCCATTTCGGCGGCCATCGTGGTGCTGGGGTTGAGCGGATCCCTGTTGATTGCCACGCTGGCCTATCAGCCGATTCGGGGGGCGGCGATTTATCGGGTGTTGCTGATCTGGCCCTACGCCATCTCTCCGGCGGTGGCCGGGATCATCTTTTTTATCATGTTCAACCCCTTGGGAGGGGTGGCCAACCATTTGCTGGGCCTGGTGGGGATCCCCCGTTTAAACTGGCTCAGCGATCCCAACTTGGCCCCTTGGGTGGTGATCTTTGCTAGCGTTTGGAAGCAGATGGGCTACAACATTTTGTTTTACCTTGCCGGCCTGCAAAACCTGCCCAAGGATTTGCTGGAAGCGGCTGCCATCGACGGGGCCGGGGCAGTGCGTCGCTTTTTTGCCATCACCCTACCGCTGCTTTCTCCCATCACCTTCTTTTTGGTGATTACCAACATGACCTATGCGTTTTTCGATATC
The DNA here is from genome assembly GCF_047462015.1 of Synechococcus sp. R5-13. Taxonomy (NCBI): domain Bacteria; kingdom Bacillati; phylum Cyanobacteriota; class Cyanophyceae; order Synechococcales; family Synechococcaceae; genus Synechococcus; species Synechococcus sp. R5-13. The sequence goes on from NZ_JANSIL010000032.1 coordinate 10,962, forward strand.
TTTGGCACCATTGACTTGCTGACTGCTGGGGGCCCTTCCGGATCCACCTCGGTGTTGATCTACGAGATCTACAAAATCGGAGTGTCTTCAGGCAATTTGGGTAGGGCTGCCGCGCAATCCATCGTCCTGTTTCTCATTGTGGTGGGGCTGACGATCCTGCAATTTCGCACCACCGAGCGGAATGTAACCTACGGCGGATAACGGCTGTCTCTGCTGCAACGCAATGATCCCAGTTCTCAGTGGGCAAGGGGAAAATCGGCAAGAATGGGGGTAGAGAATCTAGGGATCCTCGATGGCCCCAAAATCCAACGCCTCGACTTGCTGGCGCGACTTCGGGAAGCTGGGCATGCTGCTGGCGGCCACTCTGCTGCTTTGGCTCCTCTGGGGCTCCATAGCGGGCAGCCAAGCCCGTCTCAACTTCAACAACGCCGATCTGCAAGGTCAAGATCTATCCGGCCAAGATTGGCGGGGCAGCAGCTTTGTCAGCGCCAACCTGCAGGGCGCCGATCTGCACGGGGCCAACCTTTCGGGGGCGGCATTCACCAAGGCCAATCTGGCGGGGGCCAACCTATCCGGTGCCGATTTGAGCAATAGCCTTTTGGATCTGGCCAATTTGGCAGGAGCCGATCTCAGAGGGGCCAAGCTCACGGGAGCCATTGCCGCACGGGCGGTTTGGCAAGGAGCGCAGATTGCCGGCGCCGATTTTAGCGAAGCCTATGTGGATCGGGCGGCAAAGCGGCAGTTGTGTGAGCGAGCTGAGGGATCCCACCCGATAACCGGCGTAACCACCCGTGAGAGTTTGGGCTGCCCTTGAATCAGGGCCGGCAAAGGTGAAGAAAACAGGATCCCTGAGCCCCGTCGGTCGGATTGGCCTCTAGATTGGGTGAGGTGTCGATAGTGCCCCAACCATGAGCAAGCCCAGCTTTGCGGTGATTGGCCTAGCGGTGATGGGGGAAAACCTGGCCCTCAACGTCGAGCGCAATGGCTTCCCGGTTGCCGTCTACAACCGCACCAGCTCCAAAACCGACCAGTTCATGCGGGAGCGAGCCCAAGGCAAACGGATCACCCCCGCCTACAGCCTGCCGGAATTGGTGCAACTGATGGAGCGGCCCCGCAAATTCTTGATCATGGTCAAGGCGGGTGCGCCGGTAGACGCGGTGATTGACGAGCTTAAACCCCTGCTGGATCCGGGGGATATCATCATCGACGGCGGCAACTCCCTCTACACCGACACCGATCGCCGTGCCGAAGCCCTCGCCCCCACCGGGATCCACTTTGTCGGCATGGGAGTGAGCGGCGGGGAAGAGGGAGCCCTGAACGGCCCCAGCCTCATGCCCGGCTGCAGCCCAGAGGCCTACCAACAACTGGAGCCCATCTTGGCCAAAATTGCCGCTCAAGTGCCAGACGGCCCCTGTGTCACCTACCTGGGGCCCAAAGGGGGCGGGCACTACGTGAAGATGGTACACAACGGCATCGAATACGGCGATATGCAGCTGATCGCCGAGGTCTACGACCTAATGCGCAGGGCTTTGAAGCTGTCGGCCTCGCAGATGCAGGAGATTTTTCAGGCTTGGAATGAAACAGAGCTGGAATCTTTCCTAATTGAAATTACCGCCAAGATTTTCCAAACCCTGGATCCGGAAACCGGCAAGCTGTTGGTGGATCTCATCCTGGATAAGGCCGGGCAGAAAGGCACCGGTTTGTGGACAGTCAAGGACGCTCTAGATCTGGGGGTACCAGTGCCCACCATTGAAGCGGCGGTGCAAGCTCGCATCCTCTCGTCGATGAAAGAGGAACGGGTGGCTGCCTCTGCCCAGTTGAAGGGGCCCGACGCCACTTTTGAAGGGGATCCCGATCGCTTTATCCAAGATCTGCGCGCTGCTCTCTATTGCTCCAAAATCTGCTCCTATGCTCAGGGGATGGCCCTGCTCAAAAAAGCCACCGTTGCCCACGGCTACGTCTACACCTTCAGCGAGATTCCGCGGATTTGGAAAGGGGGCTGTATCATCCGCGCCCGCTTCCTGGGCGAGATCCAGTCGGCCTACAAACGGGATCCAGAGCTGGTGAACCTGCTCTTGGATGAGGAATTCGAGCAGGCCATCCGGGAGCGGCAGGGATCCTGGCGGCGGGTGGTGTCCACGGCGGCTGCCCTGGGGATCCCGATCCCGGCCATCAGCGCTTCTTTGGCCTACTACGACAGCTACCGTACCGCCAACCTGCCCCAGAACCTCACCCAAGCCCAGCGGGACTTCTTCGGGGCCCACACCTTCGAGCGCATCGACAGGCCGGGCGTCTTTCACCATGAGTGGAATGCCTGTTGCCGTTAGCAATGCGTAGCATCAAGAGGTCTCCAGAAAAAAGTTGAACCGCGCACCTCCGTATGGAAAGGCTCCCCTTCCTGAGGAAAATCCTCGCGGAAATGGGCCCCGCGGCTTTCCTCCCGCAGCAGCGCCCCCTGAGCTACCAGACGGGCCAGCAAAAGCAGACTGCCTGCCTCGGCCTCTTCCCGGGTGGCCCAAGGCTTTTCCTGCAGGGGAAGTGCCTTGACAAAGGTCAGAAAAGCCCGCAGCCGCGTTCCCTCCCGCACAACGCCCAAAGCTTCCCCAACTCGATGCCTGAGAGCCGGCAGGATGTCGGGAGACGTCGCCAGAACGGGTAGCCTCTGCAGCTGTCGGGGAAAGCTCACCTCTCCCAAATCTTGCAAGGCAGCCAAGGCGGCCCGCTTGCCCATGACCAGCCCTTCCAAAAGGCTGTTGGAAGCCAAGCGATTGGCTCCGTGCAGACCCGTGGAAGCCACCTCCCCAGCAGCATAAAGGCCCGGCAGGCCGGTGAAGCCGAAAGTGTCCGTTCGGATCCCACCCATCACGTAGTGAGCCGCGGGAACAACTGGGAGCAGATCCTTCGTGGGATCCAGCCCCAAGGCGCGGGCAGAGGCAACAACGGTGGGAAAGCGCTCCTCCAGATGTTCGACGACCCGCAGATCCAGGTAGGTTCCCCCTGTCTGCTGCCGCTCCCAGAAAACGGCCCGAGCTACCACATCCCGCGGCGCCAGCTCTCCCAGCTCCGCATAGCGAGGCATAAAACGCTCCCCCAAGGCGTTGAGGAGAACAGCCCCTTCTCCTCTTACTGCCTCGCTCACCAGCGCTCCATTGGGCAAGGCCGTGGGGTGAAATTGCACAAACTCCAGATCCCTGAGAGTGGCCCCTGCCCGCCAGGCCAGCACCATTCCGTCGCCGGTGGCCCCCGGGGGAGCTGTCGAGACGGGGAAAAGGCTGCCAAATCCTCCCGTAGCCAGGAGAACTGCCCCGGCCCTCACCTCCACCGGCCCTTCAGGGCCAAGCAGCAAGGCCCCCCCTACCCTGTCCCCCGCCAGCAAAAGGCTTAGGGCTGTGTAGCCCTGCAAAGGCAGCCTGTTGAGGCGAGCCAGCAAACCTCTCAGAAGCCACAGTCCGCTCCGATCCCCCCCCAGATGGCGTACCCGCGCTTGGGAGTGGCCCCCTTCCCGGACAGGTTGGGGATGGAAAGGAAGGCCCCAGCGCAAAAGTCTCTCCAGGTGCAAGGGTGCTTCCTCCACAATGGAGCGAGCCACCTTTTCTTCCACCAGGCCGCGGCCCGCTTGCAAGGTGTCTTGGATATGGGCTTCTACGTCCGCCTCATCCACAGGAAAAGCCACCCCACCCTGCGCCCAAGGAGTAGAGCCAGAGGGAAGGGGATCCTTGCTTACCACCAGAGTTGTCGCCCCCTGGGCTTCGGCCCACAGGGCTGCGTACACCCCCACCACCCCTGCTCCCAGGATCAACAGGTCTGTTTCTAACAAGGGCGGCGCCCCGTTCTTCCCCTCCACCTCTAGGCTCCGGCGGGCACTGCCAGCATGGCCAGGATGGAACGGCGAGCCTTCTCAGCCACCTCCTGGGGCACCTGGATCACGTAGCGCATCTCCTGCAGGGAGCGGTAAATCTTTTCCAAGGTAATCTTCTTCATGTACTCGCAGACGGCTTCTGCCTTGACAGGGATGAACGTTTTGTCTGGAGCTTCTTTCTTGAGCCGGTGAAGAATGCCCACCTCGGTGGCCACCACAAACTCGCGGCTTTCTGAAGCTTTGGCGTAGCGCACCATGCCCTCGGTGGAGAGCAGCTTGGCATCCGGTTTGAGGAAGAGACAGCTAGAGCCGCAACTGCACTCCGGGTGAATGAGGAACTCTGCTCCAGGGTGCTCTTCCACCATCGCCTTGAGGTGCTCTTCCCGGATGCCAACATGCACGTGGCACTCTCCCGGAAAGAGATCCAGCTCCCTTCCGGTTACTTGAGCAACGTGGGCTCCCAGAAACATATCCGGCACGAAGAAGATGGGGCGATCCGGGGGCAGGCTGGCCACCACTTGAACTGCGTTGGCGCTGGTTACGCAGACATCTGCCAGAGCCTTGATCTCGGCAGCGGTGTTGACGTAGGCCACCACCAGGCCCTCAGGGCAGGCTGCCTTCCACCGCAGCACATCTTGCGGGCGAATGCTATCGGCCAAGGAACAGCCCGCCTCCAGATCCGGCAGCAGCACCGTCTTTTCCGGGTTAAGGATGGCAGCCGTCTCCGCCATAAAATGCACGCCCGCAAAGACAATCACCTGGGCGCTCGTCTTTTGAGCCTCCCGAGCCAGTCCTAAGGAGTCTCCCACAAAGTCCGCCACCTCTTGAACTTCGGGGAGCTGATACGAATGCGCGAGGATAACTGCCTGCCTTTCCTGTTTGAGCCGGGCAATCTCCTGGACGATTGTGGCAGTGTTGTGTAGCAATGGGGTTTCTCCCTTCATTTTCGACTTCTTGTCGCGACAGCGTTGCGTAGCAATAACGGTTTTGTTCCTCTGGAGGCTGGACACGATCTGAGGACTTTGTCCCGCTAATGCGTTTGCAGGAGCAGCGCGCAGCAATAACGGAAAGCCCATCTCCTGGAGTTGGTCGACTCTGCTTTGGGGGGTATCTGAGCCGGCAAGAGAAGCAACCCCCAACCCAGATGCCCGGCGAAGCCTTTCGCGGCGCCCGGTTGAGCTGGAGCTGGGCTTAGGTTGTCTTCTCAAAGTAGCATCAGTCGCAACAGCGTTGCGTAGCAATAAAGCAGTGTCCAGCGAGGACTTGGCTCAGGGTCACACCACCAGCAAAGAGAGATCCAAAGCCTTGGCCGAGTGGGTGAGCGCCCCGACGCTGACGTAATTCACGCCTGCCTCGGCCACTTGCCTGGCCCGTTCTGGGGTCATGTTGCCGCTGGCCTCCAGGGGAACTCTCCCTCCCACCCGTTGGACGGCGGCCTGGGTTTCTTCCAGGGTGAAGTTGTCCAGAAGGATGAGATCGGCTCCTGCTGCCAAAGCCTCTTCCAGTTCCTGGAGATCCCGCACCTCCACCTCCACCTTGAGGTGGTGGGGAGCACCTTCCTTGGCCCGCTTGACGGCTGCCAAAACGCCTCCCGCGCCGCGGTCGCAACAGCGTTGCGTGGCAATGATGTGGTTTTCCTTGATCAAAATGCCGTCGAACAGCCCAAAGCGGTGGTTTTTGCCGCCCCCTACCCGTACAGCATACTTCTCCAGGGCGCGCAGGCCGGGAGTGGTCTTGCGGGTGTCCAGAAGCTGGGTTGAGGTTCCCCGGAGAGCCTCTACATAGGTGCGGGTGAGGGTGGCAATGCCGGACAGCCTTTGGAGAAGATTGAGCGCCAGCCTCTCCCCCGCCAGAATGCTCTTCAGGGATCCCTTGAGGTGGGCCACCTCTTGACGGACAGCCACCCTGGCCCCTTCCTCCACTCCAGGGATGAACTCCACCTGGGGATCCGCCAGCCGAAAAACCCGCTTGGCAATCTCCAGGCCGGCCAGGATCCCTGTCTCCTTGGCCAGGATTACCGCCTCACCCTCCAGTCCTGGGGGTAGGGTCAGTTCTGTGGTGAGGTCGCCGTGCCCCAGGTCTTCCCACAGCCAAGCGCAAAGGGTCTCCTCTGGTAAGTAAACTTCTTCCATTTTCGGTTTGGTTTTAGCTAGACCGGCGGGAAGCCCCACCCTCTGTTAGTGACTAGTGGCTAGTCACTATCCACTCACCACTATCCAGGGTAAGGGTCGGGATGAAAGGCGAGGACACGATGCTTCGTCCTTACTGGTGCTATGACCGGCGTAGCAGGATTTTATACCCTCATC
>NZ_JANSIL010000033.1:0-2814 GCF_047462015.1 Synechococcus sp. R5-13
TGCGCTTTGGGTATTCTACTCAAAGCTTTGCGGGATACCGCCATTCTGTTTGGAAACAAACAGAATGCTACCGCTGCATAGTTGAACAGTGATGTTCAGCAGTGTTCAGCGTAAATGTATCAGCTTCTCCCTTCTCTCCCGTTACTTCCTCTAGGTTATGCCTAGCCTGCCTTGACGGTTGAACCCACTCCAGCCCCCAGGGATCCCAATCGCTGGGTGAGGCGGCTGCCTCTGGTGACCGGCCTTTTGGGCAGCGTCCTTTTGGTTATTAATCGACTGGCCTTTACGCCGGAATTGCTCACCAGCCAGTCCCGCTCAGATGCCTTGGGGATCCTCCTCAGCGCCGTTTTGATCCTGACCGGCCTGCTGTGGCAGCAGATCCAGCCTCTTCCACCCCAAACGGCCCCCCTGCAGGGGATCCCCGGCTGTGATTGGCATCCCGATCTTTCTGAAAGTGAGAAACTGGAGCTGGCTTGGGCCTCCCATACCCTGCTCAGCACCACTGCCGCCCGCACTGTGGTGATCTGGGTGGGTGGGCGAACCCTCCTACAACGGGGGATCCTGGCCAACCCCGGCCAGATGCCCTCCATTCAGCCCAAGAGCGTTTTGCAGCGGGTTTTGCAAACGGGGCGGCCCGTGTATTTGGTGGATCTCAAGCTGTTCCCGGCCCGCGCCGAGTTCGATGGCCTGTTGCCCCCCGGATCCCAGGCCGTGCTGTGCCAGCCCATCGGCCAGAAAGGGTGCTTGATTTTGGGGAGCGATACCCCACGCAGCTTCAGCCGGCAGGAGCAAACCTGGATTGCCGCCATTGCCGACAAGTTAGCGGCCCTATTTGGTTGAGGTTCGCCGATCCCAACTTCCCTTCGCCGGGAGAGGGGCCGGGGGTGAGGGCTAGCAGCGCGGAGTGCTTGGGCTAGGCGGCGCTCTCCAAGCTCACCTGGAACACTTCGCTGAAGGCTTTTTCCACCTTGTAGCCCGAGTCGATGGTCTCCAGAGGATCCTTGCGCAGGCGGTGGCGCAAACACAGGCTGATCACCCGACGGATATCGGCGACGGTGACCTCACTGCGCCCCTCTAGAGCTGCCAGGGCTTTGGCAGCCCGGTTGGTTACAATGTCTCCGCGCAGTCCATCCACCTCCAAAGCCGCGCATACCCCAGAGATCTTCAAGCGCAAGTCGGGATCCACTGCCACGTTGGGCAAAAGATGTTGGGCTTTTTCGATGCGCTCCCGCAGGCGCTGCTGGGAATCGGCATACTTGGCCAAAAAAGCCTGGGGATCGGCGTCGAACTGGCTGCGCTCCTCCACGATCCGCACCCGCAGGGCGGCATCTCGCACCGTTTCGATCTGGACAAACATGCCAAAGCGATCCAGCAGTTGAGGCCGCAATTCCCCCTCTTCCGGGTTGCCGGATCCCACCAGCACAAACCGAGCCGGATGACGAATGGAAATGCCCTCCCGTTCCACGGTGTTCCAGCCTGAGGCCGCCGCGTCCAGCAACACATCCACCAAGTGGTCATCCAGCAAGTTGACTTCATCCACGTAAAGGATGCCTCGATTGGCCTTGGCTAGTAGCCCCGGCTCAAAAGCCTTCACCCCCTGAGCCAAGGCCCGCTCAATGTCGAGAGTGCCACACACTCGGTCTTCTGTTGCCCCCAAGGGCAGATCCACCATCGGCACCTGGATCCAAGTGCTTTCCAGCGTTTCTCCCGCCTGCAGGCGCTCCCACACTTGATCGCTCATCAAGTCCCGCTGCCGCGGGTGGCTGTTGAAGGGATCCCCTTTCACCACCTCGATCTGGGGCAGCAGGTCGGCCAAAGCGCGAATGGTGGTGGACTTGCCCGTGCCGCGATCCCCCATGATCAGCACCCCGCCAATGCGCGGGTCGATCACGTTGAGGAGCAAGGCCAATTTCATCTCCTCTTGGCCGACGATGGCCGTAAACGGGAAAACCGGGCGACGTTCCAAATGCATAGGGGCAATAACCAACAATTCATCCCCATTATCCCAGAGGCCACTCCCTTCTGGGGGTCAGATAGGCTGGAAAGGGACTGGAACTGGAACCTAAAGACCAGTTTTCGGTCAAATGGAAAAGCAAGCTCAGTTGTCAGCGTGGACGACGCCCTGGGCTTTCACAGAGAGGAGCAGATAGGATCGAAGCCCGCGGGGTTCATCAGAGTGTTGAACCGGCGTGGGGCCGAAAGCTCACAAAAACCCTAGGCAACCTGAGCAACAGTTGGCGGGTGGGGAGACATCAGCGGTGTCAGGCAAAGCAAGTCGGAGATGGTGGACGGCATTTCCAATCCAAAGCGTGGTCCAAAAAGGGCTGGTGGGTTTGATCTGGGTTTGCACTTGGATCCCTGTGCTCACTGTCTCTCTGGCCGTGGCTCAAACCCCCACCACCTCTGTGGTGTTGAGCGATGAGCAGGTAACAATGTACGCCCGTATCGTCTTGGAGATGGAGCCCCACCGGCAAGAGGCCCAAAAGCGCTCCCAAGCCACAAACGACCCGGCCAGCAAAGATCAAATCCGGCGAGAATTCATCCGCACCGCGACCGAGATCATCACTCGCCACGGCATGACTGTGCCCGACTACAACCGCATTACACTCTTGATCCGCTCCGAAGAGGGCAAAGCTTTGCAACAGCGCATTGAGGCCGAAATTCTCCGCCTGCAAAGCGAGGATCCCCAACCGCCAGTCCGATAAAAGTAAACTACCCGACACCCGCGCTATGCGCAGGGTGCAGGCTTTATCCCAATCCCTAGCTGACCCAGAGGACAGCTAAGTTTCGGAATTTCAGGCGAGTTTACAGTCG
>NZ_JANSIL010000034.1:0-4305 GCF_047462015.1 Synechococcus sp. R5-13
GCTTGGATCGCATCAATGAGTTGATTGCAGCCGGTTTGGCCGACAAAGTCTCCAAGGAAGACTTGGCCACTCTGCAGCGCTTGCAAGAGGAATTTGCTGCTGAGCTGGCAGCCCTGCGCGGGCGGGTGGATGCCCTGGAAGCCGATGTTACTGATTTGAAAGGGAAGGTCTTCAACCCGGTTACCAAGTTGAATGCCCAAGTCATCGCCGCTGTTGTAGGCAGCGCTCTCACGGAAGACAGAGTTGTTGATGGGAAGGTAGTAGCAGAGCAAAACCAAGCCAACATGACTCTTCCCTATCGGGTACGCTTGAACTTCGATGCTTCTTTTGTGGGTCGCGATCGCCTGCGCATTCGTCTCCAAGCTCGCGATGCTGTGACTGAGTTCTTTGATGGGGATCCCGGCCTTGAGTTTGGCGGTGGTGGCGGTGGCACTTTCACCCTGGCCAAGCTGATCTACCAATTCCCAGCTTTCAACCAAGCAGCTACCATCTACACGGGTATCGTTGGCTCAGGTGTGTTCGATGTATTCAACTACAGCACACCCTTTGAAGCTCTCTCCGACTTTGCTGATGCTCCCAACTCCACGGCGGACGTGCCAGGTGGAGCTCTGTTTGGCTTCCGCTACCGACTCTCCGATCAACTACGCTTGGCCTACAGCTACAGCACCAGGAACGCTCAAGCCTTGGGCAACGGCTTCGGCGACAGCGGTATAACCGGTAGCGACAGTGCCCACGCGGTGGAGCTGGGCTTCCTGCCGAATGAAAACCTGGAGATCTACCTGCAGTTTGCCAGTACCTATCTGCAGACGGCAAACGATGGCCCTGAGTTCTTGGCCAACGGTACAGCTCTTTTCCGTGGCCCTCTGAGAGTAACCAATGTGTCCACCTCTGCACAGGTGAACGCCTTTTCTGTGGCTGCCAACTGGGAGATTACCCCCCGCGTCATCGTATCTGGCTGGTTTACTGCTGGCAATGTGGATTACAACTTGCCCAACGTGGTACCGGCTGGCACCATTGATCCGGGTGATGAAGATTTCAACGGGTTCCTGTTTGGCTTTGCTTTCCCGGATCTCTTCATTGAGGGTGCTCAGGGCGGTGTGGTGTTTGGCCAACCGATTGTCAGCACCGAGGAGGGAGTTTTTGACAGCCGTCCTTTCATCGTGGATGTTTACTACAGCTTCCCGGTGAACGAGTACCTCACCCTTACCCCGGCAGCCTACTTTGTGAGCAATCCCAATGGTGGGCCTAGCAAGTCTGGGGATACCGATCCAACCATCGGCGTGGGTGTCTTGCGAGCTGTGTTTACTTTCTAGTTCTTAAAATCCCTGCGTTGACATCCAAGTTGCTAAGTAGGGATCCACTGGGTTGGATCCCTATTTTCTTACATCAGCCCCTCTGGGGGGATGAAAGCCTGGGCTCGACGTCAAGCTTGGGACAAAGCTAGGGATTACAAAAGGCACACTGAGCGGGATCCGCCCAGGGCTCTGCCACAGGCTCGGTGTGGGTGTGGGAACAGCGAGCACAGCCATATACCCAAGCCTTGGCCACGGGGGTGGGGGCGCCACACTGGCCGCAGGGCAGTCCAGAGATCGAGCGGATCCGCCAGTAGCCAGGAGTGCCGCAGGCCGGGCACAGGCTTTGGGCTTTGGCGATTAGGTTTTGGGTGGCGGCTGCGATGACTTGGAGCCGGGTTGGGTTGCACATGGCCCGCATGTCGGTTTCCAGATGCAGGCCACCCTGCCGAGCCAGCAGCTCCCCCACCACCTGCTTCAGGGTTGCTTCGTCTTGGATTCCTTTGTGGATAACCTGGGGCTTTTCTGGCTGGTCGAGGGCGATCAGAGCGTGCTGGGGAAAACCCGCCCTTTGGGCAAAGTCCAGCGCTTCTGCCCAGCTCTGCACCCAGCGATGGCCGAAATTGGTTTGGGTGCTCTCTGCATAGCCGACCAGCTCCAAGGGCTCCGCGCCGGGTTCAAAAACCCTGAGCATGACCCACTCCTGATTCCAAGGGATCCAAGGGATCTGGGGGTGGGGGCCAAAGGATCCCTCGCTGGCCAAAACCAAGGAGACGGGATGAGCTTGTCGAGCCCTTTCAATCTTCAGGCGCAGAGTCTGTAGGGGATCCCCCGGTCGGGGCCGCTCCCGCGAGAAGGTGCCCAGTTGGTCGGTGTCGAAAGCTACTACTTGAACTTGGATCCCCAAATGTTCGGCCAAGAGAGGGCCGATGACCTGCTCTTTGCGATGCATGGTTGCCAAGTAGGCGACCCGACCCTTCCATTGCATAGACTTAGACTTAACCTGGATCTGGCAAACGGATCCCGCAGCTTTGTGGCTCAGGCCAATTGGGGTTACTCAAACCAGGGGACTGGCCTCGAGCGGCAAGCCCAACTGGGCAACAGCCTCGGCCAAAGCCACCTCACGGCTGTCCACAAACCGCTCTGGGGGCAGCGGCAAATGTAGGTTTTCCAGGCGCTGCCGGATCCGGCCCTTGGCCCCAACAATCCACACCTGTTTGCCCCGATCCAGGGCCTCGCGGATGGCATTTTCCAAGGATAGCGTCGCCGAAACTCCCAGCATCGGCACATCTGATAGATCCACCACCAGCGCTTGGCAGGAGGCCACCGCCTGATGTTGGCGGGAAATGGCTTGGGAAACCCCGAAGATCATCGGCCCGCTCAGGTAAAACAGCAACACCTGCCCGCATCCCTGGCGCAGCAATTCCCTCTCACGGGGAGTGAGATCCACCGCATCATCGGCATCGGTAATGGCTTTCACCTCTTCGGAGTGGATCTCGCTGAGGCGTTGAATGGTGAGCAAGTTGGCCACAAACACTCCCACTCCCACTGCAGCGATGAGATCCACAAACACCGTCATGAACATCACTCCGTACATGATGGCTGCCCCTTTGAGGGAAAGGCGGTGGGCCCGCTTGAGGAAGCTCCAGTCGAGGATATCCACCCCCACCTTAAAGGCGATCCCTGCCAGCACCGCCATTGGGATCCCTTGCGTGAGGGGAGCGGCAAACAGCACCACCATCAACAGAATGAGGGCGCGGGTGACGCCCGCCAGAGGGGTACGTCCCCCCGACTGGATATTCACCACCGTGCCCATGGTTGCCCCTGCTCCCGGCAGCCCTCCCATGAAGCCGGACACCAAGTTAGCGATCCCCTGCCCGATCAGCTCTTGGTCGGAGTCGTGGCGGGTGCGGGTGAGGTTATCGGCAATGACTGCCGTTAAGAGGGTGTCGATGCAGCCCAGCATCCCCAGCACCACCCCATCCAGCACCAAGTTGGCCAGGGAAGCAAAGGGCAACTGCGGCCACTGCAACTGCGGCAAACCGGTGGGGATAGGGCCAATGCGCCGCAAATCCCAATCGGCCATGAACAAGCTGGCCACCAGCGTTCCCAACACCAAAGCCACCAACTGCGGCGGCACCACCCGTCGCCAGGGCTTGGGATAGCCAAAAAGGATGGCAAGCGTCAGCAGCCCCAGCCCCAGCTCTGGCATCTTAAGGTTGAGCAGGTAGGTCGGCAGGTTCTGCACCGCCCCAATCACTCCCCCCTGGCTGGCGTGGCCCAAAAGCGGCGGGATCTGCAGCAAAATCATGATCCAGCCGATCCCGGACATAAAGCCGGAAATAACGCTGTAGGGCATGAGGGTGATGTATTTACCCAGTTTCAGGGATCCAAACAGGATCTGAAATAAGCCCCCCAGCATCACCACGGTGAAGGCCGGCCCCAGCCCCTGCTCCGGGTAACGAGCTGTAACATTAGCAACCACCGCCGTCATCATCACAGTCATCGGCCCGGTGGGTTCGGAGATGAGCGTGGGCGTACCCCCAAACAGAGCCGCAAAAAAGCCCACGCATACTGCTCCGTACAAGCCCGCCACCGGCCCTGCCCCCGAAGCCACCCCAAAGGCCAAGGCCATCGGCAAGGAAACAATCGCTGTCGTCAGCCCGCCGAAGAGATCCCCGCGCCAGTTGTCTAGGCTCAGACGTCGGTGCCAATCCAGAAATCTCTTGCCGCCGGACTGTTGTTCTTTCGCTTGGCTCAGCATGCCCCAAAGCCCTCCACGCTATGGGCAGCCTATCATTGAACGTTACTATAGAGATCATGCTAGAGAATAGATTTTCTTCTATAGTTTCCCTCAAGGATTCCCCTCCAAGCGAGGGCATGGGGCTTGAGCCGGTAGAGTTGTGTAAACTACCCGACACCCGCGCTATGCGCAGAGTGCGAGCTTTATCCCAATCCCTAGCGGCCCCAGAGGACAGCTAAGTTTCGGAATTTCAGGCGAGTTTACAGTCGC
>NZ_JANSIL010000035.1:0-38427 GCF_047462015.1 Synechococcus sp. R5-13
CAGAGCAGGCTCAGGGCTACTGAAAGCCCGCTCCGTACCGCTTTAGCGGTCGGAGTCGGGTAGTTTACAGCAGAAAGTGGTAAGCCTACGGCACCGCACCGCTGCTGATAACGAGCTATACTCAGGTGCTGCTGGAGAGGCTGCTGGGGCCGGCCATAATGGGAAAACGCCATCCTGGCTGTGGCGGAATCCTTTGCGAGAGCTTGCCTGCATCCATGCTGGAACACGACATTGTCATCATCGGGGGAGGGCTGGCCGGTTGCCGAGCGGCTTTGGAGGTTATGCGACGGGATCCCAGCCTCGACCTGGCCTTGGTATCCAAAACCCATCCCATTCGCAGCCACTCGGTAGCAGCCCAAGGGGGCATTGCCGCCGCCTTACAAAATGTCGATCCGCAAGATTCCTGGGAGGCTCATGCCTTCGATACCGTCAAGGGATCCGATTACCTAGCGGATCAAGATGCGGTGGAGATTCTAGCCCGGGAAGCCCCTGAGGTGATCATTGACCTGGAACACCTGGGGGTCTTGTTCTCCCGCCTGCCGGATGGCCGCATTGCCCAGCGGGCCTTTGGGGGACACAGCCACCCGCGCACCTGCTATGCCGCCGACAAAACTGGGCAAGCCATTTTACACGAGTTGGTGAGCAACCTCAAGCGCTTTGGGGTCAAACTCTACAGCGAATGGTATGTGCTGGATCTGATCCTGGAGGACAACCAAGCCCAGGGCGTGGTGATGTTGGAGCAGGCCAGCGGACGGCTGGAAGTGCTGCGGGCCAAGGCGGTTATGTTGGCTACAGGCGGCTATGGGCGCATCTACAACTCCACTTCCAACGACTTTGCTTCCACCGGCGATGGCATGGCGATGGTGGCGCGGGCCGGCCTGCCTCTGCAGGATATGGAGTTTGTGCAGTTTCATCCCACGGGCCTGTATCCGGTGGGGGTGTTGATCTCAGAGGCAGTGCGCGGAGAGGGGGCCTATCTGATCAATGGGAAGGGGGAGCGCTTCATGGCCGCCTATGCCCCCAGCCAGATGGAATTGGCCCCACGGGACATCACCTCGCGGGCGATTGTTACGGAGGTGCGGGCCGGGCGCGGTATTGACGGCAAAGATTTTGTCTACTTAGACCTGCGGCATCTGGGGGCAGAAAAGATCCACACTCGGCTGCCCTTCTGTTGGGAGGAGGCCCATCGCCACTTGGGCATCGATGCGGTTGTCGATCCCATTCCAGTGCGACCGACGGTGCACTACTGCATGGGCGGGATCCCGGTGACGGTGGAGGGGCAGGTACTGCGGGATGCCCAAACCCGTGTGGAAGGGCTGTTCGCTGCCGGTGAAACGGCCTGTGTTTCGGTGCATGGGGCTAACCGGCTGGGCAGCAACTCTCTCCTGGAGTGCGTTGTTTTCGGGCGGCGCACAGGGGCAGCCATGGTAGAGGCCGTCAGAGGTCGAGCCTTGCCGAAAGTGGACGAGGGATCCCTACTCAAACAGGCCGCCAGCCGGATTGCCGGGCTCGTGGAACGATCAGGGAAGAGCCGCATTGATCAGGTGCGGCGGCAATTTCAAGATTGCATGACCGAGCATTGCGGCGTCTACCGCACCGAATCGGTTCTCCAAGAAGGGATCCAAAAATGGCAACAGATCCGCCAGCGTTACGAGCAGGATTTGCGCTTGGACGATCGGGGCAAGGTGTGGAACACCGAGCTGATCGAAGCGCTGGAGCTGGACAACCTCATGACGGTGGGGGCTTTGATCCTCGCCAGCGCCCTGGAACGGCGGGAAAGCCGTGGCTCCCACGCGCGGGAAGATTACCCCCAACGGGATGATCAACGGTTTTTACAACACACCTTGGCTGCCTTTCGCGAGGGATCCCCTCAGATCAGCTATCGCCCCGTGGTGATCACCCGGTTTCCCCCTCAGGAGCGAAAATACTAACTTTCCAGAGGCCTCCCAGGCCGATTAGGATTGCTCTATCGTTCCCGTTAGCAGGATGGAGCCCCTTTCAAAATTATCCAATACTAGGGATTCTATCTTCGCCAGCTTGAAATCTCGTCTACTGCCGGAGGGCCAGCCATGCAAGAAACCCTGGAGAAAGCAGCCGTCGCCCTGCAAGCGGAGCTGAATCTGGAGCCTTTTTGGATGCCCTTTACGGCCAATCGGCAATTTAAAGCCAACCCGCGCCTGTTGGTGGCCGCCCGAGACATGTACTACACCAGCCACGATGGCCGCCAAATCCTAGATGGGACTGCCGGGCTGTGGTGTGTGAATGCCGGCCACTGTCGTCCCCCGATTGTGGAAGCAATCCAACAGCAGGTGGCCCAACTGGACTACGCCCCAGCTTTTCAAATGGGCCATCCCAAAGCCTTTCAACTGGCAGAGCAGCTCATCCAGCTCACTCCTGCCGGACTGGATCACGTTTTTTTCACCAACTCTGGCTCTGAGGCGGTGGATACGGCCCTGAAAATGGCCATCGCCTACCATCGCTTACGCGGACAGGGATCCCGGCAGCGGCTGATTGGCCGGGAACGGGGCTACCACGGCGTTGGCTTTGGGGGCATCTCGGTCGGGGGCATCTCCAACAACCGCAAGTTTTTTGGCAGCCTCATTCCCGGCGTAGACCACCTACCCCACACCCACAACCTGGAGCAAAACGCCTTTAGCCGCGGCCTGCCTCGCTGGGGATCCCACTTGGCAGAAGACTTGGAGCGGATCGTCGCTCTCCACGATGCCAGCACGATTGCAGCGGTGATCGTAGAGCCGGTTGCCGGTTCAACGGGGGTGTTGCTGCCGCCGGTGGGCTATTTGGAAAAGCTGCGGGCCATTTGCGACAAATACGGCATTCTGCTCATCTTCGATGAGGTGATCACCGGCTTTGGGCGTCTGGGATCCCCTTTTGCGGCCAACTATTTCGGAGTGGTGCCGGATCTGATTTGCTGTGCCAAGGGCCTCACCAATGGCACCATCCCGATGGGCGCAGTGATCGTCAAGCAAGAGATCTACAGCGCCTTCATGGAGGCTGCTGGTTCCGCTGATGACCTGCACCGTCCAGGGGACAACAGCAGGACGCTGTCCTGGAGCCCCATCGAGTTTTTCCACGGCTACACCTACTCCGGCCACCCAGTTGCCAGTGCCGCCGGCTTGGCTACCCTGAACCTGTATCGAGAAGAAGGCTTGTTCGAGCGGGCTGCCAACCTCGCTCCCCTCTGGGAGGAGGCTCTCCATTCCCTACGGGGCTTGCCTCATGTCATCGATGTGCGCAACCTCGGCTTGGTGGGGGCAATTGAATTGGAAGGGATCCCTGGCCGACCGACAGCGCGGGCTTTTGAAGCTTTTTTGCGCTGCTACGAACGTGGGGTATTGATTCGCACTACAGGTGATACCATTGCCCTTTCCCCGCCTTTGATCATCGAGGAAGCCCATATTGAACACCTGATCGCCACCCTGAAGCGAGTTCTTCAAGAGCTACCTTAGTCCTGAATCGACAAGAGAGACTGCCTGAGGGAGTTAGAAGCTTCTGGGGCTGGGCGTCGGCGAAGGACTGGGAGAGGGACTGGGTCTGGGCGAAGGGGATACCGAGGGAAAGGGATTGGGGGTGCCGGTCGGCGTTGGCGAGGGGGAGGGACTGGGCGCAGGCAACACCCGTAAAGGAGCTTTGGCCGAAGCAATTCGGCCCTGGGTATCCGCCACCATTGCCGTCACCTCATAATCCCCGGTGGGAGCAGAAGTGGGAATGGTGATGGGGATGGTGCCAATGCAGGCTCTGCTGTTGGGCTGACAGCCGACGGCAGCGGCAGTGAAATCAAAGGTGAGGGTGAGGGGGCTTTGTCGGATTTCCACCCGGAAGCTGATGCCGGCCCCCAAACCTGCAGGAGTCGTCACGGCCACCAGCACGTTGAAGGGTACCGTCTGTCGCGCGTCCGTCAGGGCCACCACGGCAATCGAAGGCGGCTCTGCTGCAAAGGAAGCAGTGGGAGAGGGGCTGGGAGTGGGGAAAGGATTCAAGAGGGGAGTGGGGGTCGGGGTAGGCAGAGGGGTGGGCGGCGGCGTAGGGACAGGACTGGGGATGAGGAAAGGAGTGGGCGTTGGAGCCACCACCGCTATCGGCGTGATGGTAACCGCAGGCTGTTCGCCGGCATCTTCTTGGCAAGCCACAAGTGACAACGACAGAAGAGCGGCTACACTGGCCCTTATTACAGAGGAGGCTGCTAACGTCCAGCTCTGACGGAACCTATGGGGCTGCTGTCTCATGGGGTTTGACTCCTCACAACACAAAGCTTTGGGATCCTGCCGGTTCTGGGAGAGCCGAGCCTTGGTGGTGTCCAACTCAAAAACTCGGCCAGGCTGCTTCTCAGCCACAGCAGCGCTTACACGCTGCTAACACTATAGATAGAGTCTTAGCTTTTTGCAAACCCCACCTGTGGACTTCCCCTTTGGAGGTGAAGCCAGATAGAGGGGAATGACCTGGGCCGAGTTAGACTGGTAAGCGTGACAGCAAGACGAGGATCCATGGCAGTAAGGGCGGGAGCAGAACCATCTTCTGGCTGTGGAGAAGCAGAGGGGCAGACTGCCGTTGGCGTTGATGCCCTGTACCCCTCAGAAAACATCAGCGGGGCGGGGTATGCCCGGGAAGAGCTGCAAGAGGCTTGCGGGGTCTTTGGCATCCTGGCTCCAGGAGAGGAGGTGGCCAAGCTGGCCTACTTTGGCCTATTTGCCTTGCAGCATCGCGGCCAAGAATCGGCAGGGATCGCCACTTTTGAGGGATCCTTTTGCCGGGTTCACAAGGCGATGGGCTTGGTCTCCCAGGTCTTCGATGAAGTGAACTTGGCCCAACTGACCGGGGATCTGGCGGTTGGTCACACCCGCTACTCCACCACTGGATCCAGCCGCGTGGCCAATGCTCAGCCGGTGATCGTGGAGACTCGCCTGGGGCCGCTGGCCCTGGCCCACAATGGCAATTTGGTCAATGCGGAAGAGCTGCGGAAGGAACTGGAGGCCGCCGACCGGCACCTAACCAGCAGCACCGACTCCGAGTGTATTGCCCACGCCATTGCCCAGGCGGTGAACCAAGGTCAAGATTGGATCGCGGCCACTTGCCAAGCTTTGCGCCGCTGTCAGGGGGCTTTTAGTCTGGTGATCGGCACGCCAGAGGGCCTGATCGGGGCACGGGATCCCTATGGGGTGCGTCCGCTGGTGTTGGGGCTTTTGAGCAGCAACCCCGCTCTGGATGAGCTGCTGCAGTCAGAGATGCTGGAGATCATCTGCAGCGACGGCACCCTCAGCCACCCCGAGGCCGAGCCGCTGCATTACGTGTTGGCTTCAGAAACCTGTGCTTTGGATATCATCGGGGCCGATCCTCTGCGGCAGGTGGAGCCGGGAGAGTTGGTGTGGATCAGCCGTCAGGGGCTGCAATCGGTGCGTTGGGCGGAGGCCACCCCCAAGTTGTGCATCTTCGAGATGATCTACTTCGCCCGCCCAGACAGTTGGATGCATGAGGAAAGCGTCTACTCCTACCGGGTGCGTTTGGGAGAACAACTGGCCAAGGAGGCCCCGGCAGAAGCTGACTGGGTGATCTCCGTTCCCGATTCCGGCACGCCGGCAGCCATTGGCTATGCTCGCCAATTGGGGATCCCTTACACCGAAGGGCTGATCAAAAATCGCTACGTGGGCCGCACCTTTATTCAGCCCACCCAATCCATGCGGGAGCGGGGCATTCGCATGAAGCTCAACCCCCTGGAGGACGTGCTGGGGGGGAAGCGGATTGTTATTGTGGACGACTCAATTGTGCGCGGCACCACCAGCCAGAAAATCGTCAAAGCCCTGCGCCAGGCGGGGGCCACCCAAGTCCACATGCGCATTTCCAGCCCCCCGGTCACCCATCCCTGCTTCTACGGTATCGATACCGATAGCCAGGATCAGTTGATTGCTGCCCAGCATTCCGTAGAGGAAATCGCCGAGAAGATTGGAGTGGATTCTTTGGCCTACCTGAGCTGGGAAGGCATGCTGGCTGCCACGGGCCGGGATCCCAACTCGTTCTGCTCCGCTTGCTTTACCGGCCACTACCCCATCCCCATCCCAGAAGGGCTGAAGCGCTCCAAGCTGGCCCTGGAACTGGTGGCTACTGGCAAGAGCCGCTAGGCTGCTCAGGGATCCCCGATAGACTGAGAAGAAGAATTGCTTGGGGCAAGCCATGACTTTTCGCCTACGCCAATTGGGGGATCCCATCCTGACGCAAGTGGCCGAGCCGGTGACGGAGTTCAAAACGCCGGCCTTGCAGGATCTTATAGAAGGTATGCTGGCTACCCTGAAAGAGGCGCAGGGGGTGGGCTTGGCTGCTCCTCAGGTGGGATCCCTGCTCCAAGTGCTGATCGTGGCCTCTCGTCCCAATCCCCGCTATCCCAACGCCCCACAGATGCAGCCTTTGGTGATGGTTAACCCCCGTCTGTTGGCTTGTAGTGCTGAACAGGTGCTGGGGTGGGAAGGCTGCTTGAGTGTGCCCAATTGCCGCGGTCTGGTGGCCCGCGCCCGCGAAGTGGAGGTGGAGTATTATACTCCAGAAGGCGTTCAGCAAAGGGTGGTCTGGCAGGATTTTCCGGCGCGGATCTTTCAGCACGAATACGATCACCTGATGGGTCGGGTGTTCCTGCAGCGGCAGCCTCGGCAACTGCTTACCGAAGCCCAGTACCAAGCCCAGATTTTGGGTCAGCCCGCCTGAGGGATCCCACCATGCCCTACATGGTTATCTACGACGGCCTCTGCAACCTCTGTGCCACCGGCGTTCAGCTCTTGGAGCAACTGGATCGCGGACGGCAGTTTTGCTATGCCCCCATGCAAGATGCTTCTACCCTGGCCCAATGGGGGATCCCACCGGAGCAGGTGGAGCTGGGGATGATTCTCATCGATCTGGAGCACCCAGAGCGCCGCTGGCAGGGATCCGCTGCCATTGAACAAATTGCCGCCCTTTTGCCGAGCGGGGAGGTGTGGCTGGCTCTGTACCGCAACTTTCCTGGCTTGAAGGTTCTGGGGGATCGAGGCTACGAACAGATCCGGGATCACCGCTACGAGTGGTTTGGCCGCCGTAACACCCCATACCTATCTGTCTACCCTGCTTGTGTTTCCTGCCGGGATCCCTTGGCTGACAACCCATAATACTTGGTAATGCTTGCCCTTATCCAGCTACCTGAACTGAAGGAGGCCGATAGGAGAGGGGCTGTACTTAAGGGATCCCTTGACGAGGGATACATTACTCCTGAGTGTTTAATAATTTTTAACTCACCTCATTGGTAAACAGGATGTGTTTGTGTGTCAGGAACACCTTTTCGGCCCTGAGAAAGCTGGCCTAGGATGGAAATGTTATGACGTTGTCAAAGACCCTCTTTTAGGCTGGGTGGTCACTTGGTAAAAGGCTGCCGACAGCTAGAAAACAACGCAAAGAGCAAATCTTTTTGCAAAAGGTCTGCTAAAGCGCGTCATCAACCATTGGAAAGTTCCTTGATGCTTTATAAGGAACAACGAGAAGCGATCATGACGAAGAAAGGAGTTACGACCATGAGAAAATCATCTCTTTTTGTTCTAGTTTTTGGATCGATGATGCTGGCGATGAGCGCCGCCATCGCGCACGCACAATCAAACTCTAATCCGGCCACTTCATGTCAGACTGGTGGTGTTACGCCAGGGCCAATCGCTTGTTGGCCGATGAATGATTCGAACGGAAGCACCGTCCTGCAGGAGGTAATCGGCAATAACCATGCGGGACCAATGAAGTCGCCCGTCGGCGCTACACAAGCGCCGCAACCGATCGCAGGCCAATTCGGCGGCGCGATCGACTTCGTCAAATTCCCAGGATCAGGATTGACCGGAGCCGTGGTCGGCAGCCTCAGCGGTCCGCTAGCCTCCATCGGACAGGCTAACTTCTCCATTGTTACTTGGATAAAATTCCCGCCTACTTCGGCTCCGGCGCCTCCTACGGGTCCGGGTGGGCGACACTACATCCTCAACAAGTACGACGCCCCGCAGAAAAAGGTAATTACTCAAGGTAATTACTCAAAATAATCCACCTATGCTATAATAAGTAGTATAGGAGGTAAAACATGAATTTAGTAGAATTACTACAAATAGCATCATCAGAGGAAAAAGTAGAAGAGTTTTTAAGAGAAAAAGGCATACTTAAACGCCATTCGCCAAACGGTTCCTCTAGCTGCCATCGCTCGTGACCAAATTCAAAGCTTGAAAGAATGGGCTGCCGAGTTAGGAGCACGTACCGCTTCCCAAGATCAAAAGTTGATTCAGGAGCTACGGACCATCGTCCAGAAGAGAGGGTTAGGCTACATTGAAGTTGATGGTCCCCCATCCTTTTCCTCTCCACCTCCTGCCTAAGCTGTTTTGGTCGGCTCGTTCCGAGTTGTGGCAGCTCCGTGGAAGTAGGCTTGCAAGCATTTTTTCCTGCAAGACGCGGAAAAACTCCGGTTGCCGCTCCGCTTGAATTTGCTGCCTGTGGATTAGCCCCCGTTAAATCCGTCCGGGGAAGCCGCCGATTGATCTGAGCTGCTCAGGTGGCCCCTTGTTGGATTAACTTCCGGCAGCTCCCAGGCAGGGCACTGGGATCGGATCCCGCACGTTAGCGTGCAGGACCGATGGTTTTGCACTTTTCGTATCCTTGACTACAGATTTTTTGGTAGGATTGATCGTGTAGAGGTACTGGTATGTAGAGCAGCCTTATGAGTGCAATCGCTGAAATGAGGGGGACAAGTCTCCTGGCCCGCCATCGCCAAAACATAGCAGCCTCCCTGGCCCGTCGTTTGGAAGCAGCTAGGGCGGCCAACAACACCCGCTTGATGGAGCTGCTGAAACAAGAAGAGCGGCAGCTGGCAGCCGAGTACGGCGGCAGGGATCCCTTCTCTTCAGCGCTCTTCAGAGGACTGCGCCACCTTTGGCAGAGCCTGAAGGCAGTCTTGGCGGCCTGCGATGAACTGCGGGTGCGGCAGTGGGTAGATGGCAGCGGCATGGTCTGGTGGTCTGTCCAAGACCCAATCACGGGAGAGCGCCTGTGTACCCATTCCGAGGGGGAGCTCATGGAGTGGATCGAGAAGCACCAGCGAGAGGATTAGTCTTCGCGGCTAGGACTTGCCTGAGCACCAATAGCCAGTGTTTCCCCTGGCGCTTCGTGCGTGTCCCAGTCTTTCCAGCTTGGGGAGGAAGGGAACAAAAAGTTTCACGGCTAGGCCGGGGCAATGGCCACCTGAGAATCCAAATTGATAGGATTACGAAGACTCATCATCTGCTTTAGGGGCCCTGGGATGGTTTGGCAATTGTTGACTTGGCCGGCCCAAAGTTTGCTTTGGCTAGCAGAGCAGATCCAAGAACGCGCCGAAGCACAGCTGGATAGCAAAGAAAACCTGCAAAAAGAACTTACGGCCCTGCAAATTCAGCTAGATTTGGGAGAAATTGACGAAGAAACCTACGCCCGCCGAGAAGAGGAGATTTTATTGGCTCTGGAAGCCTTAACCCAAGCAGAAGGAGAAGCCGAAGCATAGAGTTCTGCCGGTGGGCCTGGAAGGGATCCCTCAGCATTGCAGGGGGGCAGAACATGGGAGAATGAGCTTCTGTACACCCCCGTCTTTCCTACCCTGGGCTGTTTTCAATGACTGAATCCCATGAAACCTTGGTGCTCCGCGACGAGCAAAACCAGCCTCTCAAGTGCGAGATCCTGCGTCAGGTGGTCATCGACGAGCAGACCTATGCTCTGGTGACTCCCGTTGATGCTGTGATCAAAGTGCTGGTTTGGGAAGGGGAAGAAGAACCCAGCCAAGCGGTGAACGGCGATGCCAACATGGAAGGGATCCTGGACGAGCCGGATCCCGAAGAGCTACAGGCTACCCTGCCCACCATCCAGGCTGTCTTGGGGGAGTTGAACCTCACCTTGCAGCAAAATGGCTTCGACATCCTCACGGTTCAGGGGGAATTGCCCCCAGTCGAAGAGGAAGATGTGTTCGAGCTGGGCGAGAGCGAGGAAGATGCCCAGGAGTTTCAACTGCTAGCTACCTTTTTCTACCAAGAGAAGAAATACGGCATCTTTACCCCCCTCGATCCCGTTTTGCTCTACGCCGCTCTGCCTGACGAAGGGGATCCCTACCTGCTCACCCCCGATGAGCCGCCAGAGCTTTTTGATCAGCTCTATGCCCTGCTGCTGGATCTCGATGAGGAATGGGAAGACGGAGATGACGAAGAAGATGAAGACGAAGATTAGGCGGTCAACCCCTTCTGTTCTGCCGAGTTGGATACTCCTGCCCAGCCAGTCGCCTCGGCGGTGCGGAGCACCATAGGGATAGAGGTGGTGAAACTACCCGGTAAAACTTGCCCAGAGTTTTTCACCAGCCACTCCAGACCCGTCTCAACATCTGTCGGGGGCGTCGGATCTGCGGGCCAAGGATCAGAATAAGCCAGCCTCAGACCAGCCGCCTGAGCATTGCGTAGCGAAGGAGCAACAGGGATGCAGCCGGTTGATTTAACCACCCTGCGTGCTGTGCTCGCCGATCTAACCCAGGCTAAGACAGGTCGGGATCCAGTGTTGCCTGCCCGCGTGGAATGGATCCAACAGACCGATCTGTGGACGGTGGTCATTGGCTTGCGCACCCTCACTGCCCGCCCCTGCTTGCTGTTGTGCTGGCATCCTCAGGCGGCCCGTCTCCACCTCTGTCAGCCTCCTCCCAAAGAGCCGGATGGCTTTCAATTTAGCCAGTTCCTCCAACGGCACCTGAAGGGTTTGGCTCTGACGGAGCTGGCTCTGCTGGAGGATTGGGAACGGGTGATTGACTTGCGCTTTGCCCCTCGGCCCGGGGATCCCCCTTATCGCCATCTCTACCTGGAGGTGATGGGCAAGCACAGCAATGCCATTTTGGTGGACGAGGCGGGCATGATCTTGGCCAGTGGCCATGGGGTAAGCGAGCGCCAATCGCGAATCCGTCCAGTGCAGCCGGGCCTGCCCTACGAGGCTCCTCCGGCCCTAACCGACCCGATCCCGCAGCGATCCGAGCCCTTTTCCTGGTGGCAAGAGCGCGTCGCCCTGATCCCTGGCCCCATCGGCCAACGGCTGTTGCGCTGTTATCGCGGCCTCAGTCGGCACTTGGTGGAAGCGATGTGTCATCAGGCTGGGATCCCGCCGCAAACCTCCACCGATCACCTCTCTGCCCGCGATTGGCAGGCACTGTTTGCCAGGTGGCAAGACTGGTTAACCCGTCTGGAAACAGGCCAGTTTGACCCAGCTCCCACTCCCCAGGGATACACCGTTCTCGGCTGGGCAAGCCCTCCCGTCAGCAGTGCCGTTCGCGTTGGTGGGACGGAATCCCTGCAGCAACCCTCTCGGCCCAACCTGCACCAACTTTTGGAAAGCTACTACCAGGCTCAGCTTAATCGTGAACAGTTTGAGCGAGAGCGCCACCGTCTGCTGCAAAGGGTATCCACCCTGCTGAAAAAGCTCTATCAGCGGCGAGAGCAATTTGAGGCGATGCTGGCCGACTCTACCCAGGCGGAAGTCTCCAAACGAGCTGCCGACTTGTTGATGGCGCACCTCCACCTTTGGCGGCCAGGGCTGCACCACATCGAGCTGCCGGATTTTGCCAGCGGCCAGACGGTCAAGATCCCTCTCGACCCTGAGAAAAATGCTATTCTCAATGCCCAAGCCTACTACCGCAAGCACCGCAAACAAAAACGGGCCCAGGATGCTATCCGGCCCCTACAAGAGGCGCTTGGCCAAGAGATCCTCTACCTCGAGCAGGTGGAAGCGTCTCTACAGCAGCTGGAAACCTATCGGGATCCCCAAGACTTGACCACCCTCAAGGAAATTGAGACCGAGCTGATTGAACAGCGCTACTTGGAGAGTCCCACTCGCAACAGCGGGACAGAGTCTCTGCGGGCGAGCTCAAAACATGCCTCACCGGCAACCTTCAACCCCCACCGCTTTACCAGCCCCAGTGGCTTCTCCATTTGGGTGGGGCGCAACAACCTGCAAAATGATCAGCTCACCTTTCGCGTGGCTCAGGAACACGATTGGTGGTTTCATGCCCAAGAGATCCCCGGCAGTCATGTGCTGCTGCGCTTGCCCCCCGGGGCTGTAGCAGAAAGCGAAGATCTGCAGGCGGCTGCTGATTTGGCGGCCCATTTCAGCCGCGGTCGCCTCAGCGAGCAGGTGCCGGTAGTCTACACTCGCCCGAAACTGGTGTTCAAACCCAAGGGATCCCCGCCCGGCATGGTCGTTTACAAACAGGAGCAGGTGCTTTGGGGGCGGCCCAGCCATGCGCAGCTGCTCATTGCGTCAGCCCTTGGGCCACACTGACGCAACTGGTCACTTCGTTTCTGGCCAAGTGGGCAGGTTCGAGGCATTCAAGGGAGAACTTCGAGGGAGTAAGCGGCGCTGCGGCCATAGCGGCTGGGGTCGTACATTTCTTCGGCCAAGGCAGGAGCCACCTGGAATTGGCCGGGGATCTCCGGACGGAAGAGATAGACAAACTCATGGCGACCCTGCTTGAGCTCGGTGCTGAAAAAGGCCACGCGGTCATCCCGATTCTCTTGGCGGGTCCAAAACCAGTCCCACCAGTAGTCTGGGGCCAAGCCGGTGAACTCTCGCGGATCCTGGGAGGTGATCTCGGCGCCGCTGGGCAGGGGATCCTCGACCACCACGTAGTGGCTGTCCCGCTCGGCTTCCACCGTCAACCGGGCCAGGAGGATTTCTCCGGCCCTTACTGTGTCGCCAGGGCGCAGCGGCTGCTCTCGGTAGCGGATCTCCCCGTTGGGTTGGAGCTGGGGCTGTAGGCGGAAGTAGCTGCGGCTCACCGCAAAGCCTTGGGCTTGAAAGGGCAGAGGGTTGGGGACGAAGGCTTCTCCCCTCAAGCTGTAGTAAAGGGGGCCGGGGCCGGACTTTTCCAGGCGCAGGCTGCTCAGGTTCCCCACTTCTGCGTCAGCCCAATCCAGCCCATAGCGGGGATCCCCAGCGCCGGCCTGCCAGCGACCGAGAAGGGATCCGGTTGTCCCATCCAACACCCGCACCTCGCCGGGGCCGGGAAGCTGCTGCTGCTGGGCCTGGTAGTAGGCAGATAGGCCGAGGAGAGCATCGGCGGTGGCTTTGGTGGTGCGCCAGCGGTTGTTTTGCCGCTGCTGGAGAAGGGCCTCGGCAATCTGGGCAGCCCGGTCATCCTGCAAGCGAACGGCCAATTG
This sequence comes from Synechococcus sp. R5-13, assembly GCF_047462015.1. Classification (NCBI taxonomy): domain Bacteria; kingdom Bacillati; phylum Cyanobacteriota; class Cyanophyceae; order Synechococcales; family Synechococcaceae; genus Synechococcus; species Synechococcus sp. R5-13. The sequence goes on from NZ_JANSIL010000035.1 coordinate 13,203, forward strand.
CAAAAGCGGGCCGGCCACCTCCATGTCGTCGTAGGTGGAGCGCTCGTGGGTCGCACGAGTTGGAGCAGCCGGGATAAACCAGCGCCCTTGGGGATCCTGTTGCCGCCGCTCCAGAACCTCATCCAGGGCTGCCTGGGCAAGATCCCTCTGGCCCAGTTGCAGGGCGGCCAGCCCTCGGTAGGCCAGGCCAAAGGTGGAGAGCCGCTCCGGCGGCGGCAGGTCGGCAGTCACCAAGGCGGGATCCCAGAGGGCCAGGCTGTAGGCGACAAAAGCCTGTAGATCCGGGGAGAGGGCTTGTGGCTGGGCCAGTTGAGCGGCCAGATAGTCCTGAGCGGCCAGATAGTCCAAGGCCTGCCGCACCCGCCACTCTTTGAGGGCATAGCCAGCAGCTTGGGCAAGGTGATACCCCTGCAGGATGTATCCGGTCAGATAGGGGTTGCTCCGGTCATAGGCCCACCAGCCCCAGCCCCCATCGAAGTTCTGGGATCCCTCCAGTCGCTGCAAGCCCGATCGAAGCACCTGGGGCAGCCGCTCCAGGGTTTGCGAGCGCAGGTTCAAGCCCAACTGCTTGCTGACTTGGGTGACGGCTAGGGCGGGCAAGAAGCGACTCAGGGTTTGCTCGGTGCAGCCGTAGGGGAACTCCACCAGGTAATCCAGCGGCTCCAGCAGGGTTGCTGCCGGGCTAGCGGCCAGTTCCAGGTGAAGCTGCCGGGATCCCGGCACCCAGGTGGCGGGCCAATCCAGCGATAAGTCAAGGCTGCCCTCCTGCACCCGACCCACCTGGGAGAACCGTTGCACAGCGCCGAAAGGCTGGCTGGGGATCCGCAGTTGCAACGCATCTTTCAGCCCATTCCCTTCCGCCCAAACCCGCAGAGAGGTATCTCCGGCCCCCAGAACCTGGAGAGGCCATTCCACCCGCCCCGCTCCTTGGGCCGGCACGGTGAGGCGTTGTCGTTCCGGGCCTTGCAATTTCAAGATCCCACCGGCAGGAACAGGAACTTCCAGCCGCACCTCCACCGCTTGGGCTTGACCCGTGCGGTTTTGCACAATGGCCGCCAAGGTGAGCTGATCCCCCACCCGGAAAAAGCGGGGAGCGGCCAAGCGCACCAACAGGTCTTTGCTAACCGAGACTGTGGCAAGAGCGGATCCCACCTGGGTGTCGGCAGTGGCGGCGCGGGCGGTCAAGCGCCAGGTGGTCAGGTTGTCGGGCCAGCGCACCTGCACCTGAGCCAGGCCATCGGCATTGGTGACCAGATCCGGGAACCAGGCGGCGGTATCGCGAAAGTCCTCCCGCACTTGGCCGGCCAGCTTGTCAGCACCGCCGGGATATTGCTGAGGGAAAGAGGTAGTGGTGGTAACTTGGTTGTACTGGCGCCCATAGAAGAAGCGGCGAATATCCAGGGTGAAGTCGGGTCGCAATAGGTAGAGGGCATTGTCCACAATCCCTAGGCCCACCTCGGCGCTCACCGGCTGCCCTTGGGCATCGCGGGTGCGGATTTGGATTTGGGCGGTCTCGCCCGGTCGATAGGTGGGTTTATCGGTTTGCAGCTCCACCTGCAAAAAGCGATCCAAGGGGGAGACCCGCAGCAGGGCCTCGCTTCGGTACAGCCGCCGCTCTGGGCCGATGGCAGTGGCAGTGACGTAGAGATTGGGACGATAGTCGCCGCGGATGGGCAGCCGCAGCGTGGCCGTATGCCCCTGGAGACGCAGCACCTGCACCTGGTGCAGCCGGGATCCCTCAATGCCCACCAGCACCGCCACATCCGGCAGCGGCGAGACTATCAGGATCTGGGCCTCTTCCCCCACCTGGTAGATCTGCCGATCCGCCACCACTTCCAGGCTGGGCAGGGATCCCCAACTTTGTAGGGGGCTGCCCGGCTCCACCACCCAGAGATAGTCCACCTCCTGCACCCGTTCGCGCCAGCGGTGCGGAGCACTTTGACGGCGGGGATCCCATGCCGTCAACCGCACCCGGTAGTCTCCCGGCTCCAGGTCGGCGGGCAGGTGGAGGTCGAGGCTGCCTTCCCCGTTGACAATCTGAAAAGGCTGCCGCAGCAGGGTACCTTGCCGTTGGTAGGTGTTGCTCTTGGGATCCCAGCGCCAGCGCTCCAGGCTCAGCTCTCCGGTGGCGCTGACGGGGCGGCCATCGTAATCGCGGGCTTGCAGCCGGTAGGTGAGGGTATCCCCCGGAGCGGGCAGGTGGCGGTTCACTTCCGCAAACAGAGCAAATTCGCCAGCCGTGACCCAGGCCCGCGCCGATCCTGTTACCGTCCGGCGGCTGATATCGGTCACCTCCACCTCGATGCGCAACTGCTGCACCTCTTGGGGGCCCCAGTAGCTGTCTTCTTCCCAGTTGAGATCCTGCAGCAGGCGATCCAGGCGAAACTCCGCCCGCCCTTGGGCATCCGTCACCCCTTCCCCTTCCGCCACCAACTGGCCGTAGCCGCCGTAGTAGCCCTGCTCCTCTCCCAGGTCGTCGGCGAAATAGTCTTCCTCGGCAGAACGGGGCAACAGCCCATAGCGCAGGCTCCAGTCGGGGCTGCTGTAAACTCGGTAGCGGAGCTGGGCAGCGGCCACCGGCGCGCCGAAAAGATACTCGGCCTCCACCTGCACCTTCAGGGATCCCCCCCGCACCAGCCAAGGTCGGTCGGGCACCACCGCCACCTCAAACTCCGGCTTGCGGTAGGCTTCCACCTGAAAAGAGGTGTATTCGCCGCTGGATCCCTGCGGCCCTGACACCTGCCACTTCAGGCCGTAGCTGCCCAGGGACGCTTCTTCTGGCAGTTGAAACTCCCCATGGACACTGCCAAAAGCATTGGTGGCCAGGGTTTGTTCGCTCAACACATCCCCGTTGGGGGCCGTAAGGGTCAGTTGCACTGCTTGTCCTGGGGGGGGCGGCGTGAGGCGGGTTTGCTCTCGCACCAGGGCGCGGAAATAGACGGTTTGGCCAGGACGGTAGAGGGGACGATCCGTGTAGGCGTAGATCCGGTGGGGCTGGTTCCAGCCATAGGCGTAGCTGCGGGACAAAGCCTGCAGGGTGTTGTCGGCACTGCGGCCATAGACCACCAGGGAAGAACCCTCTCTCGCCGGCAGGCCAAAGCGGGCCAGCCCCTCTGCATCGGTGGTGGCCGTCAGGGGATCCCCCCACTCCCCGAAAACTTGGATCTGGATCCCGGCCAGGGGACGCAGCTCCCGCAGGTGCACCGCCTGCACCACCAACTGGCTGGCATCCTTCTTCTGGATGAGGCCGAGATCGCTCACCAAAAACCAATGGTCGAAACGGGGCAAGGGTGCAGCCGCATTCAGCGGCTCCCGGCCCTCCGCCTCCACCCAGTAGGCCCCCGGCGGCAGGATCCCCAGCTCCAAGGTTTGGGCTGTCCACCCCTCTCCCGCTCGTCGTGGCACCGGCTGCTGCCAACTGCGCACAAGCTCCCGCCGCAGGGTGGGATACAGAGCCGGATCCAGGGAGCCATAGTCAGCATCCGCCAAATCCCGCAAGAGAGGGGATCCCTGCAGCTCTGTCAGGGAAAAGCGATAGAGGCTGAGCTGCACCGAGCCCAGGCTGGTGGCCCGCCACTGCAGCCGCGCCGGTTCTGCGGTCGTAAACACCTGGCTGGTGCTGTAGAGATAGAGACCGGGGGGGACAAGCTGAGGGCGCAAGGTGGGGATCCGAACCGTTGCCCCCTCCCGCACCAGAACGGATCTCTGGCTGCCCACCTTTTCCAGGCCGGATCCCTGCACCGTCACCTGGTATTCCCCAACAGGCAATCGATCCAAGCGATATTCGCCATCTGCGGTCAAGCTGGCGCTGCGCGTGACCGGGCCGGCTGCAATGACCTGCACATCCCCAGGCGGAGCCTCTGCCGGCAGCTCCACCCGTCCCGCCAGGGATCCCGTCGGCTGTTCGGAAAGCAAAACTGCCAGCCCCACCCCCAAAAACACCACCAGGGCCGCTAACCATCGCCTCAGCATGGGATCCCTCTCCTCCGTTGCTCCTACCCTGTGCCCTGGCCGCCCTGGGGGTTCAAGGGTCAGCCCAATCCACTACTTCACCAACTCGAACACGTTGAACATGGGCAGGTACATGGCCACGATAATGCAGCCCACCATACCGCCCAGGATCACGATCATCAACGGCTCCAGCAGGCTGGTGAGGGCGCGTACCGCCTCCTCCACCTCCAGCTCGTAGAAATCCGCCGTCTTCATCAGCATCGCGTCCAGCTCCCCTGTCTCTTCCCCCACGCTGATCATCTGAATGGCCATGACTGGGAAGACCTTGGCCTTGTCCAGAGCAGGGGCAATCTGCCCTCCCTCTGAGATGGATTGGCGGGCGGCATCAATGGCGTTGGCCACCACCTGGTTGCCGGAGGTGTCGCGCACAATTTCCAAGGAAGTCAGCACCGGCACCCCGGAGCGGGTGAGAGCGCCAAAGGTGCGGCAGAAGCGAGCCACCGCCGACTTCTGGATCAGATCCCCGAAGATAGGGAGCTTGAGGGCCAGCGCGTCGATGGTCTCCTTGCCGGCAGGGGTGCGGTAAAAGCGCCGGAAAGCAAAATAGACGGCCCCTAGAAAGCCCACCAGCCCCAAGCTGTACTGGGGCGTGCGCAGGAACTTGCTGATGTTGATGAAAAACTGGGTAAAGCCGGGCAGCTCCCCACCCAAGTCGTTGTAGATGCTCTCAAACGTGGGCAAGATGAACAGCACCATGCCCAAGAAAATCAAGACAGCCAAGATCGTCACCACCACCGGGTAGGTCATGGCTGACTTGATCTGCTTCTGCAGGCGATCCATGTCCTCCAGCAGCTTGGCCAGGCGGTTGAGCACTTCGTCCAGCACGCCGCCCACCTCCCCCGCCTGCACCATGCTGCAGTAGAGGCCGTCGAAGGCGTCGGGATAAGGGCGGATGGAGTCGGAGAGGTTTTTCCCCGCCTCCACCTCCGCTCGGATAGCCCGCAGGTACTTTTTGAGTTTGGGGTTGCCGGTTTGCTCCTCCATGATGGTGAGAGAGCGCACCATCGACACGCCGGCGTTGATCAAGGCAGCAAATTGCCGGGAGAACACTGCCTTGTCGCGAATGTCGATGGATCCCAGCATTGAGAAATCGAAAGACGTATCCAAGGAAAAGAAGGGTTTCTCCTCCTGAATGTCTTCCTGTTTGGCAAAAATCCCGTCTCGGCGCAGCCGTGCACGAACTTCGGTCAAGCTGTTGGCCACCACCGTCAGGCGTACCGGCTGACCGGCCTTTAACCCCCGAACCTTGTAGCGCGGCATGGCTGTACCCCCGGCTAGATCGCTCTAAATAACGAAATGGCTTTAAATGTTTCGCAGGTGCAAAAGAGAAGTCAGCCCAAACCTTGGGCAGATCAACAATCTCTCAGCTAGAGCTTAGCCACAAATCAAGTCAGCGGCTAGAGATCGGCAATGAACCCTCACCCCGGGATCCCTGCGCTGCCTGGTGGAGACGAAGTTTAGCGACGGGCGGCAACTGCTGCTGGCCGCTGTTGTTGGGCAGCCGCGGCTGGCGAGGGCCCGGTAACGTTGCCCAAAAGCCGTTGCAACTCCTCGGGGCGAGAGGTCTTAGACATGGCCGTATCGAAGTCGATCTTGCCCTGTAGGTAAAGGTTAGCCAGATCTTGCTCCAGCGTTTTCATGCCCTGCTTGCCCCCCGTCTGGATAGCCGAGTAGATCTGGGCAGTTTTGCCCTCCCGAATCAGGTTGGCAATGGCCGGCGTCACCACCATGATTTCCTGCACCAGCACCCGTCCAGGCTCTCCTGGCTTGGGATTGAGGCGGCGGGCCAGAGTTTGGGAGAAGACGGCCTTGAGGGAGTTGGAGAGCTGCACGCGAATCTGCTGCTGCTGCTCGGGCGGAAACACATCCACCAAGCGATCCACCGTCTGGGCGGCAGAACTGGTGTGTACCGTGGCAAAGCAGAGGTGGCCCGTCTCGGCGGCGGTAATGGCCAACTGGATGGTCTCCAGATCCCGCATCTCCCCGATCAGGATCACATCCGGATCCTCCCGCATCGCTGCCCGCAGGGCATTGGCAAAACTCTTGGTGTCTTCCCCCAGTTGCCGCTGGTGGATGATGCTGCGAATGGGGGTGTAGATGTACTCAATGGGATCCTCGATGGTGAGGATGTGCTCGGCCCGTTCGCGGTTGATCATGTCGATCATGGAAGCCAGCGTAGTCGATTTGCCGGATCCCGTTGGGCCGGTTACCAGCACCAAGCCCCGCGGCAGGCGAGCTGCTTCCTTACACACATCCGGCAGGCCCAGCTTGTCGATGTTGGGGATCTCAGAAGCCAGGGCCCGCATGGCGCAAGCATAGGTGCCGCGATCGCGGTAGACGTTCACGCGGAAGCGCCCGATCCCCCGCACCCCATAGGAGCAGTCCAATTCCCAGTTTTGCTCCAGCTGCTTGCGCTGGTTGTTGTTCAGCATGCTGAAGATTAACCGCTGCACCTCCTCTGCCGAGAGAGGCTCATGCTCTGTCGGCTCAAGGTGACCATTGATGCGGAAGTAGGGGGGCAAACCCGCCGAGATATGAATGTCGGAACCGCCCTTTTGGACGATTGCTTCCATGAGGTCTTCGATCATCAGTTGGGGCATAGGGTTGGGTTCTCCAAAGGCGAGTAGAACTGTCTATCAAAAGAGCCGCCGGCCAAAGCCATGTGAGAAAGGCAACTGTATAGGACTGTTATAGTCGGCACCCCAACATCGTCAAGTGCCAAGCCGACTTCCTAAAACTTCGGGGTCAGGCAATAGGGGCAGTCCATCCAGTCCACATGCAAGGCCGCGCCACAGTTGCGGCAGGTGCTGAGAGCCTTGGCACGGGCCTTCAGCTCGCTTTCCAGACCCTTGTCGGTGAGGGTCACCCGATCCACCTCCTCCAGCGTGGTGAGGCCCTGCTTCACCAGCATCAAACTGTAGGCCAGCAGGGTTTTCATGCCACTTTCCACCGCCGCTTCTTTGATCACCTCCGTGGGGGCCTCTTTGTTGATCAAGTCCGCAAGGCGGTCGTTCATGCGCATGAACTCGTACACCCCTACCCGACCTTTGTAGCCCACGCCCCCACACTTCTCGCAGATGGGCTTGCCGGTGGCCTTGCGCTGCTCCACTTCTTTGGGGGAGAGCTTGTTGGCTTTGTAGAAGGTGAGCTGCTCGCCGTCGCCACTGAGGGTAAGGCCATAGCGGGCCAGCTCCTCCGGCGTGGGGTGGTAGGGGATCCGACATTCGGTACACACCCGGCGCATCAAGCGCTGGGCCAACACCCCCAGCAACGAGCTGGAGATCATAAATGGCTCGATCCCCATCTCCGTCAGACGGGCAATGGCGCCAGGGGCATCGTTGGTGTGCAGCGTGGTCAACACCAAGTGGCCCGTGAGGGAGGCTTCGATGGCGGTTTTGGCCGTCTCGTGGTCGCGGGTTTCCCCCACCAGGATGACATCCGGGTCTTGCCGCAAGAAGGCCCGCAGGATCATGGCAAAGTCCATGCCCTTTTCTCGGATCACCTGCACCTGAGTGATCCCCGGCAGCGAGTATTCAATGGGATCCTCGGCGGTGCTGATGTTGATGCCCGGGTCGTTCACCTCCGCCAGAGCCGAGTAGAGGGTGGTGGTTTTCCCGGATCCCGTTGGCCCAGTTACCAGGATTAGGCCAAAGGGTCGCTTGACAATCTCCTTGAAGCTTTCCAAGGTCTCTGGGTCGGTGATCAGCTTGTCCAGCCCCAGTTGGGTGGCGGAGTTGTCCAGGATCCGCAGCACGATCTTCTCCCCATAGCGGGAGGGCAGGGTGCTGACCCGGAAGTCCACCTTGCGCCCCTTGAAGACCCGCCGAATCCGCCCATCCTGGGGCATGCGCCGCTCGGCAATATTCAAATTGGACATGATTTTGAAGCGAGCGGTGAGGACAGGGACGATCTTCTTGGGAAAGTTTTCAAAAGCCTGCCGCAACACCCCATCTTTGCGGAAGCGGATGCGCAGGTATTCTTCTTGCGGCTCGATGTGGATGTCAGACGCCCCGTCCTGCAGGGCCTTGACCAGGATCTGGTTGGACAGTTTAATAATCGGGGCATCATCTGCCGATTTGACCTGCTGCTCCAGGGATCCCTCGCCGGCCTCATCGGCAGTCACATCCTCGATGCTGTCCAGATCGATTTCGGCGGTATTGACCACCACCTCTTCTTCCTGTTGGGCAGCAGCCGCGTCGTTGATCCCCTTGATGGCCAGCAGCTCCGCCTGCGCATCCATGTAGCGGTTGATCAGGGTCTCGAAATCCCGCTGGGTGAAGACCCGCCGCTGCAGCTTCAGCCCCTGGATGCGGAAGCGCCGTTGAATGTCGTCCAGTGCCTGCAGGTTGTCTGGCTTGACCATCGCCACCGTCACCTGATTGTCTCGACGGCGAATGGGCAAGAACTTGTAGCGGTTGCAGATGTCGAGGGGCAAGATCGAGTCGATCAGCCCAATCATCTCGGAGATCTCCACCGGCTCCAGGTCGACATCCAGGGAGGGGATCCCGTAGATGATTTTCAGTTCAAAGAGCTGCTGCCGTTTGTAAGCCCGCTCCAGGTCAGGGGTGATCTCTTTGCCCACGATATCCTTGACCACCAGAGCCAGGGCCTTGCTGTTGCCCTCTCGATCCGCTTTGAGGGCGTTTTGGATGTCCTGGATCTGCTTATCGTCGGCAAAGCCCAGCTCCTTTAACTTGCGGCCAAAGGGGGTAATGCTGACGTTGGCGATGGCCAGAGCTTTGCTGGCAGCACCGGCACGGCGCGAGGTAAAAGGAGGGGAAGGAAGATCGCTCATGCTGGCGGGTCACCCACAATGCCTCTATTTCACTGCACTTGGCTGCTAAGGGTCAACGGTAAAGATACATAAGTCTGGACTTCCCAGAGGCCGCCAACCCTGGGCTTACTATGCCCCAACTCGGCTCAAATCTCGCATTCCTATCCACCTCACCCCCTAAGTCTCGCAGACCAGCGCTTGCGACCGCTGGGTCAAGTAAAGATTTTCGCCGTAATCGACAGGGCAGTCGATGAGGGTGGGCACCGGCTGCTCGAGGGCCTGCTTCAGGATGGGGATCAGCTCGGCAGCCTTTTCGACACGGTAGCCCTTGAGGCCCATGCTCTCCGCCAGCTTGACGAAGTCTGGATTGCCGAACTTGACGAAAGCAGCCTCGTTGTATTGATTGTGTTGCTTCCACTCGATCAGCCCATAGCCGCCATCGTTGAAGATGAGAGTTACAAAGGGAGTGCCCACCCTGAGGGCAGTTTCCAGCTCTTGGCAGTTCATCATGAACCCCCCATCTCCGGTTACGGCCACAACGCGCCGGTCGGGATGCACCAATTTGGCGGCCAAGGCCCCCGGAATGGCGATGCCCATGGCGGCAAAGCCGTTGGAGATGAGACAGGTGTTGGGTTTGTCACAGTGGTAGAGGCGGGCCATCCACATCTTGTGGGCACCGACATCGGAGATGACGATGTCTTCCGGTTGCAGGACTTGGCGCAGGTCGTAGATCAGCTTCTGGGGTTTGATCGGGTAGCTCTGATCCTGGGCATAGCAGGTGTACTCGCGGACGATGTTCTGCCGCAGGCTGAGGCCATAGGGATCCGGCTTGCCCGTGCGATCGCAGCGGCGCAGGATCTCCATCAGGGAGTCGGAAATGTCTCCCACCACCTCCACTTGCGGAATGTAGCTGCTGTCGATTTCTGCGGGCAGGGCAGCGATGTGAACGATGGGGATGGTGCCGTCGGGGTTCCATTTCTTGGGAGAGTACTCGATGAGGTCGTAGCCGACGGCGATCAACAGATCGGTGCGGTCGAAACCACAACTGACCAGATCCCGCTGCTGTAGGCCAACGGCCCACAAGGACAAGGGGTGGGTGTAGGGGATCACCCCTTTGCCCATGAAGGTATTGGCGACGGGAATATTCAGGCGGGTGGCAAATTCCGTGAGGGCGCTGCTGGCTTGGGCGCGAATGGCCCCATTGCCGGCTAAAATCAAGGGGTTGCGGGCGCGGGAGATCAGGGACGCCGCTTCGTTCAGGCTTTGATAGGAGGCGTAGGTTTTGTCCAGGCGATCTCTCCTCAAGGGAGTGCCGCTGGCTTCCATGGCGGCGATGTTTTCCGGCAAGTCGATGTGGACGGCCCCGGGCTTCTCGGTTTGGGCCAATTTGAAAGCCTTGCGCACGATCTCCGGGGTGATGCTGGGGCGCACGATCTGGGCATTCCACTTGGTGACGGGGGCAAACATGGCCACCAAATCCAGGTATTGATGGGATTCGATGTGCATGCGGTCGGTGCCGACTTGGCCGGTGATGGCCACTAGGGGTGCTCCATCCAGGTTGGCATCGGCAACTCCGGTCATCAGGTTGGTGGCGCCCGGCCCCAAGGTGGAGAGACACACCCCCGCTCTGCCCGTCAGCCGGCCATAGACATCGGCCATGAAGGCGGCCCCCTGTTCGTGGCGGGTGGTGATAAACCGAATTGAGGAGCGGCGCAGGGCTTGCAGGACTTCCAGGTTTTCTTCGCCAGGAACGCCGAAGATGTACTGCACCCCCTCATTTTCCAGGCAGCGAACCAGCAGTTCGGCGGTATTCATGGTGGCAAGGGTATGGAGAACGGTGGATCTGGATCCCACCATAGACGGCGGACGGGGCAAGGGATAACTTGTTTTCTGGGCTTGGGGACGGGGGCAGGCTGGGCTGGGAACCAAGCTAAGCTCAAAGGGGCGGCCCAGGCCCAATTGCCCCTCCAAGCTTCCTCTTCTGGAGATGCCCATGCGGCTCTACGTCGAACCTTTCACCGTTCACAAGCGCTACGCCTTGACCATCAGCCGAGGTACCCACAGCGATACAACCTTGGCTTGGGTGCGAATTGAGGAGGAGGGAGTTGAAGGGTGGGGAGAGGCTTGCCCTTTTTCGGTGAGCGACGACTACCACCAGTCTCTGGACGACATCCTGATGGGCTTGGACGTGGCCAAAGGGATCCTGCGCCGCCATTCCCCCTGGGAGCGACAGCCAATCGAGGCAGAACTGCTGCGGGCCGGGATCCCTTCGGCAGCGCGGGCAGCGGTGGATATGGCCCTGCACGATTGGATGGGCAAACGGCTGGGGAGGCCCCTGTGGCAGTTGTGGGGGCTGGATCGCTCCCGCATTCCGCCCACGACGATGACGATCGGCATCTCCACCCCGCAGGCGGCCCGCCAGCGCGCCTTGGCCTGGATGGAACAGACCCAAGCGCGGGCCTTTAAGATCAAGCTGGGCAGCGGCTCAGGACTGATGGCGGATCAGAACATGCTGATTGCTGTACAAGAGGTGATCCCGCTGGGATCCCTGATTACAGTGGATGCCAACGGCGCTTGGACGGTGGAGCAAACTCTGAGCATGAGCAACTGGCTGGCGGGGCAAGGGGTGAGCTACCTGGAGCAGCCTTTGGAGAGGGGGCAGGAAGCGAAGCTGATCACCCTCTGGCACGAGTCGAAGCTGCCCATTTTTGTGGATGAGAGCTGTATGGACAGCCGCGATATCCCCCCTCTGGTGGATCGCGTCCACGGGATCAACATTAAGCTGATGAAGTGCGGAGGCCTCAGCGAAGCCTGGCGCATGATCCACACCGCCAAAGCCCACGGCCTACAGGTGATGTTGGGCTGCTACAGCAACACAGCTCTGGGGAATACGGCGGCGGCCCACTTGGCTCCCCTGGTGGATTACCTGGACTTGGATAGCCACCTCAACCTCATCGACGATCCCTTTGCCGGGGCCATCCTGCAGGACGGCTGCCTGCTCCCCACCGACCGACCGGGTTTGGGGGTAGAGCTGAGGGAGGAATGATGGGAAAGCCAGGATCCCTGTCCAGCGAAAGTCGCGTGGCCATCCTGCTCCACGGGGGGTTGCTGGGGGAGCATGGGAAAACGGGGCTGGGGCTGCTGCGCTATGGCTCTTTCCCGGTGGTGGCGGTGATCGACCGGGAGCAGGCGGGGGGATCCCTGGCCCATCTGACCGGAATTGCCAAAGACATTCCCATCGTGGCCTCGGTGGAGGAGGCGCTGGCCCACCGGCCTGAAGTTCTGGTGATTGGGATCGCCCCTTCAGGGGGGCAGTTGCCGCCAGCCTGGCGGGAGGAGTTGGGCCTGGCCCTGCGAGCTGGCCTGTCTCTGGTGAATGGGCTGCACACGCCTTTGGCCGAGGATCCCCAGTTTCGGCAGTGGTTGCAGCCGGGGGCCTGGATCTGGGATATTCGCCGCGAGCCCCCCAACCTGTCGGTGGGGAAAGCCCTGGCCCGCACCTTGCCCTGTAAACGGGTGTTGACGGTGGGCACCGACATGAGCGTGGGCAAAATGTCCACCAGCTTGGAGCTGCACCGGGCCAGCCTGAGACGGGGCCTGCGCTCCCGCTTTTTGGCCACCGGGCAAACCGGGATCCTGATCGGCGGCGAGGGGATCCCTTTGGATGCGGTGCGAGTGGACTATGCCAGTGGGGCGGTGGAGCAACTGATCTTACGCTATGGCTCTGACCACGACATTCTGCACCTGGAAGGTCAGGGATCCCTGCTCAACCCCGCCTCTACGGCCACCTTGCCTCTGTTGCGTGGATCCCAGCCCACCCACCTCATCCTGGTACACCGCGCCGGCCAGACCCACATCAAGGGGATAGACTACGTGCCCATCCCGCCCTTGTCCAAAGTGATCGAGCTGTATGAGCAGGTGGCAGCGGCTGCCGGGGCCTTTGCCCCCGCGCCCGTGGTGGGGGTTGCCCTCAATACCTTCGGCTGGGAGGAAGAAGCAGCCCTAGAGCAGATCCGCCGGGTGGAAGCCGAGACCGGACGGCCCTGTACGGATGTGGTGCGTTTTGGGGCGGATCCCTTGTTGGAGGCAATTCTGGCGGCAGGATAACTCAGTTTGCAGACAGCGGATCCACTCCCATTGTCCATCTGGGAAAAACTCATCATCTTCAACAGGTGAGCGATTCAGATGGTTCCCGGTGCCGTTGTCTTCTCTGAGATGCGATCTCCTCAGCCAGGTATTCTCGATCCAAGTCGCTCCCATTGGCCGGGGGCCAGGAACTGGGCTTGCTCCGTGTTCAGAGAAGAGGCCTTCAATCTTCGGAAAGTAAGCCGATGGGTACACCTGCACAGCCAAGATGGGATCCTAGATTCACAGTCTTCCCCAGAACTCCAGATGACAACTCCCCCCGAAAAGCCTGATCCCAAAACGAAATCGGGATCCCTGCCCTCTGCCCTGCGATCCGGGCTGAACATTGCCCTGTTCCTATTCTTGGTGGTGCTGGTTTCCTACTTGGGTCTTAACTTCGTGCTGGCCTTGGTGGACAAGCTCAGGTGACCACTCCGTAAACCGATCCCCCGGCGTCACCCCGTTGCTGCTGGCCCGGATTTGCCAATGGCCCTTTGTCGCCAAGGGCAGGAAAGATACACTGGATTTACAGGACTTAACACCTTCTCTCAGTTGCCCCCCCTGACCGCCATGAGCCCCCTCTTTTGGTTGAGGCTGCCCTCTTTCTCCTGGCCTTCGCCGGGATCCCTTAAGCTTTATTCCAGATCCTACTCTGGATCTCAACCAGGGCCGACCCTAGCCCGCCGGGATCCTTCCTGGAAGCGTTGGCTGCGCTATCTTTATCTGCGCCTGTTGCGGCTGCAATCGTCGCCAAAAGAAATTGCCCGTGGCTTGGCGGTAGGGGTTTTTGCCGGCTGTTTCCCCATCTTCGGCTTTCAAACGTTGGCCGCTCTGGTGTTGGCTGTTCCGTTTCGGGGCAACAAGCTGGCGGCGGCGGCAGGGACCTGGGTGAGTAACCCCTTCACCTATGTGCCCATCTATGCATTCAACTACCAGGTGGGAGAATGGCTACTGGGATCCCGAACTGTCCTTCCCACCACAGAGCTGGTGGCGGCCACTTGGCAAAACTGGATGCAGTGGGGCTTGGAGATGTCGGGCACGCTGTTTGTCGGCTGTGCATTTGTCGGTTTTTGGGGATCCCTCGTCAGCTATTTTCTGGGGCTGTGGTTGGTGCAGCGGATTCGTCGGCGGCAGAAAATGGCCGGCAGGGGTCTGTGAATGGGCGCAAGGCGATTCAGAATCCCAACTGAGAACCCAATCCTGGACAGTCTGCAGGTGCAGAGATCCATCCGTTTTCACAGAGCTTTTCACAGATAAGGTCTCATGATGGAAGACATGCGAGCGTTGTTGACAGACCTCAGCCGTCGCTCCCAGCGATGGGGGGAGCAGTTGGGATCCGCTTTGCAGACGGGTATGAACCAGCTCACGCAAGCCCCTCAGCCCATTGTGTTGCTCTCTTCGCGGGAACTGGAGAAAATGCGGCGGGCTTGTCGCCTGGCGGCAGATCTGCTCAAGCACTTGGAGCCGATGGTGCGACCAGGGGTCACCACCCAAGAGCTTAACGACGAGGCCGAGCGGTGGACGCGGGCGCATGGGGCCAAAAGTGCCCCTTTAGGCTACCATGGCTTTCCCAAATCCATCTGCACCAGCGTCAACCACGTGGTCTGCCACGGCATTCCCAGCCCCAAGCAGATCCTGCGAGAAGGCGACATCATCAACATCGATGTCACCCCGGTTTTGGATGGCTACCACGGCGATACGTCCAAAACCTTCTTTGTCGGACAGCCTTCTGAGCGGGCGCGGCGCTTGGTGGAGGTGACCGAAGAGTGTCTGCGGCGGGGCATTGCTGCCGTCAAGCCGGGGGGGAGAGTCGGCGACATTGGCGCTGCCATCCAAGAATATGCCGAGGCCCAGGGCTACAGCGTGGTGCGCGATTTTGTCGGGCATGGGGTGGGACGGCAATTCCACACTGCTCCCCAGATCCCCCACTACGGCGAACGGGGAAAAGGGGAGAAACTCCGCCCCGGCATGGTGTTCACCATCGAGCCGATGATCAACGAGGGCACCTGGGAGGTGAAGGTGCTCTCCGACGGGTGGACGGCGGTCACTTTGGATGGCAAGCTCTCGGCGCAATTTGAACATACGGTCGCCGTTACCGAAACCGGTGTAGAGATCTTGACCCTGCCTTCCCAAAGCCCCTGAGCCGATCATGAACAGCGCCCCCGCTCTCCGCCTGCGCCTCTCCTCCGAGAACCTGCTGCTGCTGCTGGCGGCGGCAGTGGGGTTGGGCACGGGGCTATCGGTGGTTGGATTTCGCTACTTGATTGGCTGGTGGCGCTATCTGCTGCAGGACACCCTCGTGGATGGCCTCGGCAGGGCTGCAGAACACTATGGCCTGTGGCTGCTGGGATCCTGGACACTGGCTCTGGCGCCGGTGCTGGGGGGCCTGCTGATCGGCGCTTTGGGGGCAGTTGTGCCCTTTCCCAACTTGAGCCTCTCCAGCTTGGTGAGTCCTGCTCGTCCTTTGGCACTTCAGCCCTGGTGGATCCCGCTCAAGCTCCTGGCGGCTGCCATCTCGTTGGGCGCGGGAGCTTCCCTTGGCCCTGAGGCCCCCAGTGTGGAAAGTGGCGCTTTGCTGGGATCCCTGCTGGGGCAAAACCTACGCCTCTCGCGGGAGCGGGTGCAACTGTTGATGGCTGCCGGAGCAGCGGCTGGCCTGGCGGCAGGGTTTAACGCGCCCATTGCCGGGGTGTTTTTGGCGCTGGAGCTGGCTTTGGCCCGCACCTTCACCACTTCTGCTGTCAGTGTGGTGGTGTTGGCGGCGGTGGTCTCCGCCTTGATCGCCCAGGTGGGGTTGGGGGCACAACCCGCTTTTCTTTTGCCCACCATCACCCAGCCGGCTTTTGTCTTGCCGGACTACGAGATCCACAGCTTGCTGGAGGTACCTCTGTATCTCGGCTTGGGCTTTTTGGCCAGCCTGGTTTCTATGGCCTTCAGCTACACCCTGGAGTGGGGCAAGCACCTGTTCAACAGTGGCCCCCTGGCGGCCTGGCCAGCTTGGAGCAAGCCCATTTTGGGGGGCGGGATCCTGGGCTGCGCAGGTTTGGGGATCCCATTGGCGTTGGGGGTGGGCTATGAAACCATTGAGTCGATTCTGCAGGCCGTTCCCTTTTCTCTTGGCCATCTAGGCTTGCTCTTGCTTGGCAAGCTGTTGCTGAGCGCTTTGAGCCTGGGCAGCGGCTTTGTGGGGGGAACCTTTGCCCCGGCTTTGTTCATGGGGGCAGTGCTGGGGGCAGGCTACGGTCAGGTGCTATCTCAAGCTTTGCCCTTGATTGCCTTGTCTCCCCCTGCTGCCTACGCCATGGTGGGCATGGCGGCGGTGTTGGCGGCCAGCGTGCGGGCTCCGCTAACGGCCATCTTGCTGCTGTTTGAGATGACGCGGGACTATCACATTGCGCTGCCGGTGATGGCGGCAGTGGGTTTGAGCATCTGGCTGACGGAGCAGTTGCATTCGCCGGCCATCTACCCTTCCGCCCGTCGCTATCGCCACGCAACGCTTGACGGAGTCCTTGGGCAGGAGCCTAGAGAGCTGACGGTGCAAGAGGTGATGGTGCCCCCATCTCTTTTGCTTCGGCAAGACACACCGCTGCGAGAAGCTCTGGAGAGTTTGCTGCAGCAAAAGTGCCATAGCGCGTTGGTGGTGGACGGACAGGAGCGGCTGCGGGGCATTCTCACCCTGGAAGACCTGGAGCGGGCCTTGGCCCACAAGGAGGCGGCGGAGTTGGCGGAGCTAACCGTACAGGAGGTCAGCCAATCCCCAGTTCTCACCACCTTCCCCGATGAGGCGGTGGCAGTGGCAGCCGAGCCGATGTACGAATACGATTTGCGCCAATTGCCAGTGGTCTCGCGGGAAGACCCGGAGCAGATCGTCGGCCTGTTGGATCGAGAGCGGGTGCTGCTCTCCCAAGAGATTCAATCGGTGCGGCAAGCCCTGGAGTTGGAAGTTCCCCCAGCAGAGAGAGACGCCGGCAGGAACGGACAAGAGGGGATCCCAGATGCTTCTACTGCGCCCGCAGAATAGAGCCCTGCTGTCGGGATCAACGCTGCCGCCCAGAGGGGCAGGTGGGACGCAGCGGGCAGCGGCCACATTCGGGCATGCGGGCCTTGCAGATGCGCTTGCCCAGCCGGACAAAGTTGACGTGCAGGGAATAGGCTTTGCCTCTGGGGATCTGAGGGGAAAGCTGAGCAAAAGTGTCGTCGGGATGTTTGGCCCGCACCAAGCCCAGACGGTTGGCCACTCGATGCACATGGGTATCCACCGGGCAGAGATCCCGACCCAGCCCGAACAACAACACACAAGTGGCGGTCTTCAGCCCTACCCCTTTCAGGGAGAGCAAAAAATCGAGGGCGCCAGCATCGTCTAGCTCTCTTAGAAAGTCCAGACTCAGGGATCCCTGTCGTTCTTGAATGGCGGCCAAGATCTCCTGAATGCGGGCTGCTTTAAGGTGGGCTAAGCCGCCGGGGCGAATCACCTGAACCAGATCTGCCGGATCGGCGGCCAAGACCGCTTCCCAAGAGGGAAAGGCGGCTTTGAGGGCGCGGAAGGCACGGCTGCTGTTGGCATCGGTGGTGTTCTGGGAAAGGATCGTGCCCACCAACTCGTCCAGGAGATCCGGGCGGGGGGAAAGCCCATCGGGAGCCCGCTGGGGGATCCCGAAGCACTGCTCTAGCCGCATCAACAGCGATTCCATCCTGTCGGCGGGCAGGAGTTCTGCCAGCAGGGTTGGGGACTCCGCCGCTTTGGCGGGCACAGGCAGGCGTTGGGAAAGGCTGTCCAATCTTGGCTGTACCACGGCTTAACGGGCAGAACTCTGGCGGATCTCCTGCAACAGGCGGGCAAGAACCTTGCTGGCATTGGGAGGAGCTGCGGCCTGCAAGCGAGCGGCCATTTGGGCAACCACCTGCGGCTGGGCCAACCAGGTCAACACCGTTTGCCGCAGCAAGTCCAAGTTCTCTTCGGATTCTCGCATGACCACCCCCCCACCGCGCCCCACAAAGGCCAGAGCATTCTGATACTGATGATCCTCAGCGGCAAAGGGATAGGGGATCAAAATGGCTGGGGTGGCGGTGGTCAGCAACTCCGCCAGGCTCATGGCTCCGGCGCGGCTAATGGCAAAGTTGGCCCGCTGCAACAAGGCAGCTACATCTCGACGGAAAGGAAAGGGCCGGTAGCGGGGATGGCTGGGGATCCTGGCTTCCGGATCTTGAGCTTCGCTGCCGCCGGTCAAATGCACAATCCAGGCCCCCGCCTCCAACCAAGCTGGGGCACAGGCGGCCACCATGCGGTTGAGGCCCCGCGCCCCTTGGCTGCCCCCCATGACCACAATGAGGGGATCCCCGTCGGGAATGGGGAGGTCGGCAGGGAAAGGCTGGGGCGTGTAGAACTCGGCCCGCACCGGCGTACCCACCACTTGGGCAGCCACCCCTGGCAAATGCTCTGCCGTCTCTGCCATGCCCAGCGCCACCACCTGACAAAATCTCCCCAACCAACGGGTCACTTTGCCCGGGATCCGATTGGACTCGTGCAGCAACACCGGCACCCCCAGCGAACGGGCGGCCAAAATGGCCGGAGCGGCAATGTACCCACCGGTGGTCAGAACAACGTCAAACCGTCCCGACATAAGGAGTCGGCGCACTTGTAGGGTCGCACGGGCCAGTTGGGCCAAGGCCTGCAGCCTGTGGAGAGGGGATCCCTGCCAGCCCGACATGACGACCCGGTGCAAGGGATACCGCTCCCGCACCAGCTTCCCTTCCATGCGATCCGGCACCCCCAGCCATTCGATCTGCCAGTCAGGCAACTGCTCGGCAACGGCCAAGGCCGGAAAAATGTGGCCACCAGTGCCACTGGCAGCAACCAGCAGCCGCGGGCGTGAAGCTGGATCCTTGGCGCGTGTGTCCACCCGTGTGCCGATTAGGGATCCCTGAGACCTTCAGGAGTTGTTGGAGCTGACATAGCGCAAGAGGGTGCCCCGCTGCCCCAGAATAAACCCTTGCTCGGGGCCAAAAAACTCAATGCTGTAGAAGTTGGCGGGGATGTTGCTGAGTTTCTTGGCCTGCTCCCAGGTTTTGCCACCGTCAGGGCTGTGGATCAGGGTAGCGCCACCCCCCACCACCCACAGGTCGTGGTCGTTTTGATAGGCGGCATTGAGGTAGCCAAAGCTGAGGGCCCGCCCCGGACGCAGCGGCGACGACCACTGGCCGGAGGTGAAGTCATCGGTAAAGGCGATCTCCGCCCCTTGGTTCAATTTCCAAGCGCTGCCGTGGGGGCCAAAGCCCATGTTTTGAATGCGGCGGGAGCTTTCCCGCGGGTAGGGCTTCCAGGTGCGACTTTCAGGAGTGTACAGAAAGTAGAAGCTGCCCCGCGACGACACCGCCAGATATTCGCCTTCAGGGCCGCGGGCAATGTTTTTGATGGCCCCAATCGGCTCATCCACTTGGGCATGCCAGGTCTGACCGCCATCTTCGGTGCGGTAGATGGCCCCCACATTGGTCACCATTTCGGCGGCGCCAGGGCCCAGAGCCTGGATCAAGAGCGGCTCCCCTGGCAGTTGGTTGTTAAGGCGAATGGAAGTCCAGTCGGATCCCTCGTTCAGGGTGTGGAGGAGGATCTTCGGCTGCCCGGCCACCCAGCCTTCTGCCCCAGCAAAGCTAATGGAGGCCAGGTAGGCTTCCGGCTCCAGACCCGGCAGCTCCCGCACCTGCCAGTGCAGACCCCCATCGCGGGATTCCAGCAGCGTCGCCTTGTCTCCCACCAACCAGCCATGGGAAGGGGTGGTGCCGGTGAAGGCAATGTCCAGCAGAATGTTCTGGGTGGGCACTTCCACCTGCTCCCAGGGGACCACCCGCATGTTGGGCATCCGCGCCGCCATTAGCAGCACCGAGACAGCAATCAGCAGCACCAGCCTCAGGGGTTTGAACATCTTGACCCTCACTCGACGAAATAGAAACTCATCAAAAATAAAAATCCCAGCGCCAGTCCCAAGAAGATCAGCAGGTTCTTTTGAGCAGGGGTCATCACGTTCACCCCCAGGCCGTAGCGCAAGTTCTCTTGAAAACCGGAAGGCTTGCCCTTGGCGCCCACTGCTTGGAACGAGCGCTTACCGGCTCGGCACACCGGACATTTCCAATCGGCTGGCAATTCTTCAAACGGCACGCCCGCCGGGATCCGATTGAGCTGATCCCCCTTGGCCGGTTCGTAAACATAGCCACAAGAACGACATTCGTAGCGCTGCATCCGCAGGGGATCGCTGAGCTGCGCATCGGTTTCATCTTCCGGCAACTCAATGAGCCTCGGTGTCTTGGGAGAACGGGGTTGAACACCGGGATCCGGTTGCGAGCCATTCATGGTCAGGGATCCATCTGCATCGTCGATCCTATTATGAGAGGAATTGTTACAAAAATCTACTCAGACCCTTTCTTGTTGCTCAGGGGGATCCCGCACCAGCCTGGGATGCCGACCTGAAGAGACTTATCCGGTGGACATAGGGATCCACCTGGGGGATCCTATGTTATGTTTTGGCTATCTTGCCCTCAGTGTTGTGCAAGCGGGTGCCTTTCATGACCACGCCCCCTCGCCGACCGGCCCTCAATCACGTGCTCATCGTCAAGGATCGTCACGGGCCAAAAGCCTACTGGTTGACGGCTGAGCTTTATTCGTTGGGCCGGGATCCGCGCAACAGCATTCGCATTGACTCCCAGTACGCCTCTCGCTACCACGCCATTTTGGTCAAAACAGAATCCCCCTCTTCTCCCGATGGGTTCACTTACCAAATCATCGACGGAGACATTCAGGGCACCCCCAGCACCAACGGCCTTTACGTGCGTGGGCAACGGGTGGAATTTCGGGATCTTGAGGACGGGGACGAGATTCAGTTTGGCAACGATGCCACCGCTACCTACTCGCTGCAGAACAAAGATCTGGATGAAATTCTGGCTACTTTTGAAAACACCCAGATCGTTGGGCTGTAGGAAGCTGCCTTCCCTGTTGGGTCTTGGCCTGTCCCGTCTGCATGCTGGTTGAAGGGTTAACCGGCGCTCGGAGAAGGGATCCCGTCGCCGTATTTTCGGGATCGCTTGCTGGTAAACTGTGTCATACAAAAATAACGAAAGCTGGGATCCCTGCTGTTTTATTGGGCTTTCTGCTTGCGGGATCCCTTCCTTCTGCTGTCTTTAAGGGAGGATCTCATCTTGCGCCCCATCCTCATTGCCGGCAACTGGAAAATGCACAAGACTCAGGCTGAGGCTCGCGAGTTTCTGCGAGAGTTGGGCCTGGCCCTACAATCATCGCCGTCAGGGTCAGCATCCCAGCGGCAGATCATCTTGTGTGTGCCCTTTACAGACCTAGCGGTGGTGGCAGAGCAAAGCCGCGGATCCGACATAGCCGTGGGGGCACAAAATCTGCATTGGGAGGATCAGGGAGCTTTTACCGGGGAAATTTCCGGCCCCATGCTGGCGGAATTGGGGGTGCGCTATGTCATCGTCGGCCACAGCGAACGGCGGCAGTACTTCGGCGAGACGGACGAAACCGTCAATCGGCGTCTGGCAGCCGCCCAGCGGCACGGGCTCACCCCCATCCTCTGTGTGGGAGAAAGCCGGCAGCAGCGGGAGCAAGGCTTGACCGAGTCTTGGATTGTGGGGCAATTGGATCGCGCCTTGCCGGGGATCGATCTGGGGAACTTGGTGATTGCCTATGAGCCCATTTGGGCCATTGGCACCGGCCAGACTTGCGCAGCCCAAGAGGCCAACCGGGTCATCGGCTTGATCCGGCAACACTTGGGCAATGCCCAACTGCCCATTTTGTATGGCGGCTCGGTGAAGGCCGGCAACATCGACGAGCTGATGGCCCAGCCTGAGATTGACGGTGTGTTGGTGGGAGGGGCCAGCCTAGACCCCCAAGAGTTTGCCCGCATCGTCCATTTTCAGGCCCTAGCCCCCGCCTAGGCCGCTAGCGGGATTGTCCCCACAACAGGGCCACCGGGAAGGATTTTAAGACAACGCCCACCGGCAAGGTTTCGCCGGCAGGGATCCTTTCCTGGGTTAGCCCGTTCACCCAGTCCAGCCGCTTCCAGCGCGGCAGATGAATTTCGGTATCTGCCCAAACGGATTCTCCCAGAGGATCTTGGGTTTCGTCGATCAACTTTGTTAAAAAACGCGGCACTACCGTGAGCAATACCTGCTTACTGTGCTGACGGGCAAAAGCCACAACATGGTCAGCATGGGATCCGCTGATTTGCAGAGGAATGTAGCTGCCCTCGAGAAACAATTGGGGCTGTTCCTGGCGGGCCTTGAGCACGTGGTAAATCAGAAACAGCTTAATGCGTCCGTCGCTGCGGTGCAGGAGCAAATCCGCGATGAGTTGGAGAGGATCCTGTTTAACCCGCCGCTGAATTTCTTCCAAATAGGCGAGGCGACGGGAAAAATCCACAGGCCGACGATTGTCGGGATCCACCATGCTCAAATCCCACAGCTCCGTGCCTTGGTAAATATCCGGGATCCCAGGGCTGGTGAGCTTGATCAGCGTCTGCGAGAGGGAATTAAAAATGCCAAAGTGGGCAACTTTCCGTTGGAAAGGCAAAAAGGACTCCAAAAAGGGGTTAGGGCCTTGAAGGATCCGTTCGATAAAAGCGGTAGTGGCTTCTTCGTATTCGGTATCGGGGCGAAGCCAAGCGGTGTGAACTTTAGCTTCCCGCACTGCTTTGATGGCATAGTCTTTGACCCGCTGTACGAACTGGGGCACCTCTTCCGGTTGGAAGGGATAAGAGCCGAGCAATGTCTGGTAGAGCAAATACTCGTCATTGCGATCCGGCAGTTCTGAGCGCTTGGCTTGTTTGCTGCGGACTTTGTAGCCGAGGTTCAGTTCATGCCAAAGGTTGATGTGCTTTTCCCACTCGGCGGGGATTTCAGAAAGCACATTCAGCCGGGCCCGCACATCTTCGCCACGCTTGGTGTCGTGGGTGGCAGAAGCATTCATGGACAGAGGCCACCGAGCTGCCCGCTCTTGATTAAAGCGGTGAAACTCTTGCACCGAAAGGCCAAAGCGACAGGGATCCCCACCGACTTCATTGAGAGATAAAAGGCGGTTGTACACATAAAAAGCAGTATCTTCTACCCCTTTGGCCATGAGAGGGCCGGCCAACTGCTGCAAGCGCATGGCAAAATGGATCTGCTCATTTTTCTCCTGGTCTGATAAATTGTCCAGAGACTCCAGGCAGAGAAAGCGCTGAATAAAATTCAGCTCATTCACCAAAACGGGCAGGTTCTCCTTGGCCTTCTCCACAGCTTGACGAACCACCTGTTGACCTTCTGGACTGAGGATCCCTTCGTGGATATAGACGCGGTAGACCGGAAAGCACACCAAAACTTCTACCAAAGCTCGACGTAAGCTGTAGAGGGTAAAGTCATTGGCATAGCGATGATGGCTGGTGATCTGCTTGAGCAAAAAAGCAAGATTATCCATATCCCCTGACAGGTTGCGCTCGATGATCAGGCGTTTTTTATCTTCGATAACCTGCTCTGGGGAATGCCGTAGATTTGTGAAATTTTGATAGAGAGAGTCAAAAGCCTCTGCATTTTCTTCTTGACAAAAGATGCCGTTGAGCTTAGCTAAAAAATCATAGCCCGTTGTGCCTTGAACCGGCCAGCTTTGGGGCAGACTTTCATTGGCCTCTAGTATTTTCTCTACCACGATGTAAAGATTTGGGCAGCGTTCCCGCAGGCGATGGAGATACTCTTCGGGATTGAACAACCCATCGATATGATCGATGCGCAAACCACTAAAACGCCCCTGTTCTGCAAGCTTAAAGATAAGCTGATGGGTTTTGCGAAACACTTCGCGATCTTCTACCCGCAGCGAGATCAGCTCGTTAATGGTAAAGAAACGACGATAATTGATCTCCTCAGCACCCACCTTCCAGAAGGAAAGGCGGAAATGTTGCCGCGCCAGAAGACTATCCAGCAGGTCAAAGCTTGACGGATCCCCTGGCTTGCCGTTAAAAATGGCAATGTTCTCGTCAAAAAAGCTCTGGATAGGTTGGCTAGACGTGTAGAGTTCCCACAAAGAATGCTTGGCAAAGCTAATTTGATCGGTGCGCTCTAGGAGATCTTCCTTGCTGGGAATGAATTTCAGGCTGAAGAGAATCCCGAGTAACTTGACGTAGTCGGGATGGCTGCGTCCCAATTTTCGCCGCAGCTTGCTCAGGTTGTAGGTAAAAACATCGGCATAGGTGTCAATATTGAGGGGGAACCTCAAGTTGTAGTAGTTAATACTTAGGCCATCGGCATCATAACGAAGCTGGATTTGACCCGACTCCAAACATTTGTCATAGAAATCTCCCAAGAAAGGGGCTAAGATTCTGCCTTTGATCCCCAGGTAAGAGTGATTCCAATTCACATCAAAGTAGTCAACAAAATCTGAGTTGGGGCCACTCTCCAGAACATCCATGAGCATCTGGTTCTGGCCATCGTAGGCCATGTGATTGGGCACAATGTCCTGGATCCAGCCTATTCCCTGCTGATTGAGGGCTTCCCACAAGAGCTCAAACTTTTCGCTTCCCCCCAGTTCCTGGTTAATCTGCCTGGGATCCACCACGTCGTAGCCGTGGGTGCTGCCTTTGCGGGCTTGGAAGATGGGAGAGGCATACAAGTCACTGATGCCCAGCAACTTCAGGTAGGGAACAATCTGTCGTGCTGCGTCGAAGTCAAACCCAGCATGAAACTGAATGCGATAGGTGGAAGTCGGGATCCGCATGATGACCTTAGAACAATGACAAAGAAGCCGAGCTTGCCAACGGCATAGGGTCAAGAGAACAGATGTATCTAGGGTAGCGGCTAAGATCAAGGAGTCCTGCAGGGGAGAGGCGAGGTTAGTGAACTTGTCAAGGCCACAGAGGAGCGCTTCACCCCCGGTAAGGGGGCCGGCAAGGATGGCGAGGTGGGCAGGGATCCTGCTCGTGGGTGGGCTGATGGGGAGTTGGCGGAGCGAGGCAACCTGGGCAGAAAGCGAGTTTCGGGTGGGGAGTGAGCTGGTTTTGACCCTGCGCACCCCCGATGCCCCCGCTCGCCTCCGTCTGCTGAAGCAACGGTTGGAAGAGATTTTGCTACAGGCCAGCAGCCCTCAGGTGCAGGTCAGTCTGGATATCCCCAGTCCCAATCCCTCGACGACCGGCAGCGGGGATCCCCCAGCTCAAGCCGCTCGGATTCTTTTGAACCAGCAACTGCTGTTGGAGCATGCCTCTAACCCCCAAAAACCTGAACTTTGCTGAATTTACTGAGCTTTAGGCGGTTTGGCAAAAGTCATTGAGAGGGATATAGTAGACC
>NZ_JANSIL010000036.1:0-40112 GCF_047462015.1 Synechococcus sp. R5-13
GCTTGAGCCAGTCATCGACGATGTCGAACCATCCTCGCTCCTGACGCACGCGCCCTACCGCTATGGTCATAGGACGATATCTCCAGAACAATGACGACGAATAAAGTGCAATACAGCAGCGCCCACAACAGTTCTGAGCAGCACTGTCCTTCCATCTTACGAAAAATCAATAAGTTGCAACATAACCTCAAGATGAGGCGCTGCATCAGCTCATCCGGCGCAGGGATCCCTTGTGTTTTAGGATGGGAAGGGTTTTGGCTGAGGGCAACTGAGCCGGGATCCGTTCGCGGCGGCGGAGCGGAGCCCACAACAACAGGGAGGGCAGCGTGGTTCAAGCCAGGATTTTGTTCGCAGCGGCAGAGGCAGCACCTCTGGCCAAGGTGGGGGGCATGGCGGATGTGGTGGGATCCCTGCCTGTCGTTTTGCGCAAGCTGGGTCAGGATGTCCGCATCATCATGCCTCTGTATGGCTTTCTCTGGGACAAGTTCGGCCAGGAACCGGGGCAATACCCCCGCTCGAAAGATCCCATCTGGTCTAAACAGGTCATGGGTCAGGTGGCCGATATTTACGAAAGCGTTTTGCCCGGCACCGATGTGCCCCTCTACTTGGTCAGCCACTACTGCTTTGCTCCCCACCGCATCTACTACGGCGAGGACGAGTTCTGGCGCTTCACCTTTTTTGCCAACGCCGTAGCCGAATTTGCCTGGACTTACTACCCCTGGAAACCCAACATCATCCACTGCCACGATTGGCACACCGGCATGATCCCGGCCTGGATGCACCAAGCTCCCGATATTGGCACGGTGTTCACCATCCACAACCTGGCCTACCAAGGGCCCTGGCGCTGGCAACTGGAGCGCATGACCTGGCTGCCCTGGTATTTTTCTGCCCACAACACCATGGCTGCCGGGATCCTCTACGCCGACCAAGTGAACACCGTCTCGCCCACCTATGCGATGGAAATTCGCACCCCTCTGCATGGGGAAGGACTGCAGGACTTGTTGGCCTGGAAAGGGGAACGGTTGCGAGGAATTTTGAATGGGATCGACATCGACAGATTTGATCCCCGCACCGACCCAGACCTAGAGGCCAATTTCAGCATCGATGATCTCAGCGGGCGGGCGACCAACAAAGCCACGCTACAGGCCAAGTTGGGCTTGACCGTTAACCCAGATACCTTCCTGATGGGCATGGTGGCCCGTTTGGTGGAGCAAAAAGGGATCGACTTGCTCATCCAAGCCCTGGATCGCTTTTTGGCCTACAGCGACGCGCAATTTGTTTTGCTGGGAGGCAGCGGCGAAGCCTACTACGAAGGGCGGATCCGGGAGATGGCCGAGCGGCACCCGGGCAAAATGGCCTACCAAAAAGGCTACCAACCCAAGCTGGCCCAGTTGATCTACGGGGGGGCAGATGCGTTTTTGATGCCCAGCCGCTTTGAGCCCTGCGGCATCAGCCAGATGATCGCCATGCGCTATGGGTGTGTGCCCATCGTCCGCCGCACGGGGGGGCTGGTGGATACGGTCAGCCACCACATCCCCAGCAAGGGGATCGGCACCGGCTACTGCTTTGACCGCTACGAAGCCCTGGACTTCTACACCTGTCTGGCGCGGGCTTGGGAAGCCTTCCAGCACAAAGAAACTTGGCAAGCGCTGCAGAAGCGGGGCATGGCCAGCGATTTCAGTTGGCACCGCTCAGCGCTGGAATACCTGCGCATGTATGAGCTGATTCTCAACCTACCGCTGCTGCCGGAAAAGCCTCCAGAGCCACCCAACTCGCCCAGCTCCTCTCCGCCCAAGCTCAAGAAGCCCATCTCCTCCCAGCCTCGCTCCAAAGGGATCCCTAAGCTGCAGCAAAGGCACGAGGAGTAGGGTAGAGTGGAACGGGTCAAAAAAGGTTTTGGGGGTTACCCGCACATGATTGGACGACGTCCTACTGTTGCTTCCCAAGGCTGTCGCCAGGACGCCATCGCACAGGGGCTCAGCCTTCTGCGCCGTTCTTGGGCGCGGTTGGTTTTCGGCGTACTGCTCGGCCTTGTCCTGGGCATGGGCTCCACCTTCTGGGCCACTGCTCAGCAGCTCCCCACCGGGCAACAGCTTATTCCCAATCCGCAGCAGTTTCGCGCCCTAGAGCAGCCCAGCAGCGCCCTCAGCGCATTGCGAGCCGAACAACTGGCCGCCGAAGCCAATGCCGCCATCCAAGCGCAAAACTACGACCAGGCTGTCGAGCTGCTGCAGCAGGTGTTCAACGCCTACAACCAGCGCTCCAACTACCACCAAGATCTCTCCCGCGCCTTTGCCGGGATCCAAAACCGCATCTCCGAAGAACAGCGGGAGCTGGCCCGTGTTGCCGCCCAAGCTCGGGATCAAGCCGCCTACGATTTGGCCGTGGTCTACCGCGCCGCCGGGCGACCGGAAGAGGCCGTGGGCTGGCTGATCCAGGTCATCAACAGCCAGAGCCCAACCCGCGAGCTGGGCACCCAAGCCTACCAGCAGCTCTTGGAAATCGGCTTCGTCAGCACTCCCTTCCCCAGCTAGAGCTGCTCTTCCAGATTGCGATAGAAAGCCAGCGCCGTTTGCCCATAGGTTCGTTGGTCAAAGCGCAGCAGGGATCCCACCTGGTCTGGTAGCTTCTGGCCGCTGCGATGCTCGACGATCAGGGTTCCCCCTGGCTTGAGCAAGGGCGGGATCAGGGGCAGGAGCGGGGCGTACAGACCGGCCTCGTAGGGAGGAGCAAAGTACACGTAATCAAATGGCTCCAAGTTCAGGCCGCGGCTGAGCAGCTTGCGGGCATCCCCCTGAATGACCTGGAAAGATTGCCCCAGCTGCGCCACCTTGGCCCAGTTGGCTCGGATGATGCGGCAGGCAGGGGCGGCAATCTCGATCCCGGCCACAAAAGCGGCCCCCTGACACAGAGCTTCTGCTCCCACCGTACCGGCCCCACAGCACAGATCCAGCCAGCGACAGCCTTCCACCTGCCCTTGCAAGATGTTGAACAAGGCCTGCCTCACCCGGCCAGGGGTGGGTCGGGTGCCCAAGCCAGCGGGAGTTTGCAGCGCTCGTTTGCCGCTGATGCGCAGGCTCATGGGATCCCTTCAGGGGCTAGGCGTGGCCGGCAACTGGCCGGTCAACCCACTGCGCTGGGCGGCGCGATCCCGCTCCATCTGGATTTGCTCCACCAAAGGTTGGGGCAGTTGGGCGGAAGCTTGCAGGGCCTGATCGAAAAGGGGGACGGCCTCTCGGTCTTGCCCTTTGGAAACCAGAATTTGCGCCTTGAGGTAGTAAAGCTCGGGGTTGCTGCAAGAAGCAGCAATGGCTCGATCCACCGCCTCCAGCGCCTCGTCAAAGCGCTGCATATCCCGGTAGGCCAGAGCTTGGCCGCGGTAGGACAGATAGTCAGGAGCTGCCATCCGAAACTGATTTAGAGCCTTCTCCCGGTAGGTCAGCAGCAAATCCATGTAGCCGTTGAGCAGATTGAGCTCCGGATCGCTGCTGTCCACTGCTTGGGCGGCCCGGATGGAGGCAAACAATTGATTGAGGGTGGGCAGAGCCTTGGGCAAACCGATGACCACCCCATCTCGCACCACTATGTTGGCTGCCTCTAGCCCGTAGCCCACACCCTCATAAAGGTTGCCCCGCAAGGGATCCGTCTTTTTCAGCTCGGCAGCCACCTGTCGGGTTTGGGTAGCCAACCGGGCAAATGCTTCCAGGTCTCCCTCCTGATAAGCCAGCGCCGCCAACAGGGCATAGACCATCGGCTCTTCGGGGGAGGCCTTCTTGGCCATTTCCAGTTTTTCCCGGCTCTGGCTGTAGCGGCCTGCACAGAAGAACTCTTCAAAAGCTGCCGCCACCTCCGGCCTGATGGGGCGGGCATTGTCCCCGCTGCGGAAGGGATCCTGCGCCCAAACGGGCAGAGCGGATCCCCACACCCAACAAATCACCCCCAGCAGTTTGCCCAGCCTGCTCATTTTGCCGATACTCATCCCCAGTGCCTCAACTCCCACCCCCATCTAACCCTCTCTTCAGCGCAGCAGTTGGGCAATCGAAGCAATAGCGGCATCTTGAACCAACTCATTGGGCTCATAGGCCAGAAGATCGTGCAAGGGATCCAAGGCGCGCGGATCCCCAATTTGGCCGAGGGCACGGGCCGCCGCCTCCCGCACCACCGGCTCATCGTCCGCAAGCTTGGTCAGCAAAGCCGGCACCGCCTCCACCACCCGCATTTGCCCCAACCGGTAAATGGTTTGCAGTTGAGCCTCCAGAGGGGTTGCTGGGAGAGCAGAGCTGTACACAGAAATACCCGCAGAACCGTCGTAGGAATAGCCGCCATAGGCCATCGAGATGGCCGAGAGAGCCTGCAACGCCTCTAGGGCACGAGATCGCTCTGCCCCGCTCATCTGGGGCAATTGAGCCACCAGATCATCAAAAGCTTGCTGCACAGGATCGACAGCCGCAACCTGTTGGGCAATGCGAGTTAATTGGCGATCCGCCTGCACCTGCTGCCAAGACTGGAACGCCGTCAGACCTGCCACTATCAAAGCCGCATCGGCCAGAATGGCCAGCAGCGCCATTCCTCCCCAAATCTTGCTGCGACGGCTGAGCCTTCGCATTTGCTTATCCACATAGACAAAGGCTTGGTGCTGCCGTTCCCAAAAGTCGGGGGCCACCTGCAGAGTTTGAGCGCTCAGATCGGGAGACAGAAGGTTTTCCTCGCGGGCTACCTCCAGGCTCTGTAGCCTTTGATTCAAGCGAGAAAATTGTTTCGTCCAGAGCCAAGTAAACATCAGGTCACGTCCTCTCTGCAAACCTGCCATCGAGAACCAAGTCTTGCTGACACAACATTGTGCAGGACATTGTGCGGGAACATTATGCGGGCTGTGCTGGCGTTCAGTGTCAGGCAAGGTTGGCCCACTTTCCCCTGGGATCCCAGAGGGGGAGCTTATGCGACAGGATAACAAAAGCGTCAGCTCCCCACCACCGGTCTTTACCCTAGAATCGCAGGATGCTTCTCAGTGTAGAGAGGCCGACGAAGGACGCAGAGAGGTTGACCGCGCTTGTGTGAGTGCTATGCACCGCTTCGCAACCGAGAGAACTCAAAGGCTACCGCGTCCAGCTTCCCGACACCCGGCTGACC
The DNA here is from genome assembly GCF_047462015.1 of Synechococcus sp. R5-13. Classification (NCBI taxonomy): domain Bacteria; kingdom Bacillati; phylum Cyanobacteriota; class Cyanophyceae; order Synechococcales; family Synechococcaceae; genus Synechococcus; species Synechococcus sp. R5-13. The sequence continues at coordinate 5,131 of NZ_JANSIL010000036.1, forward strand.
GCTTGATCCATTCTGCCGCTGCCTGAGGAGATGCCATGACCACTGCCCTCACTCCCCGTAAAAGCTGTTGCTGAGTCGGTTCTGGCATCAAGCTCTCTCAATGTCTAGATAACTAGTGGATAACTAGTGCTATCTAGTGTTGTACGCCCCTATCCCTGACCGCCTCTCGTTCCCCCAGAAGCGATATGTGAATCTCTGTAGCTGCGGCCCGTTGGGCATCACCTCCAGGTAAGCGGAGAGGGTGGGATTCGAACCCACGGTGGCGTGAACCACGGCAGTTTTCAAGACTGCTTCCTTAAACCGCTCGGACACCTCTCCAAACTGCTGGGATCCCCAGACTTTATTCATTATTCATTTATGCTACGCAATGGGCTTCAGGCTGTGCAATCACCAGCCGACCACAACCTCCACAGACTTATCGGATCCCCTCGGCAAAAGCCCCCCCTTCGACCGGGTAGGCAGCACCTATCTTGGCTTGAGCCAAGGCTGCCGGCCATCGAGGAGATACCAAACTTAACCAGAACTGGCCGGGATCCCCTTCTACACTGGCAGATAAGCCACCCCAGGAGGATATATGCCCACTCCACCCCCGCCCGGCATTACTCCCAAGCAGATGAATCTGCTGCGAGCCGTCACTGCGATGGCCTGGTCTGATGGTGCGCTAGAGGCTGCGGAAGTAGAACTCATCGCCCAGCAACTCTCTCAGCATTTTGCTTCGGATCCCGACCAGCGGGCCAGCTTGGCGCAAGAGATCCGCCAGTACCTAGTGCAGCAAGTCCCGTTGGAGGAGGTGCTGTCGAAAATCGGCGATGAGGCCGAGAAGCGTCTCATCCTCAAGTTGGGCTACCTGGTGATTGCCGCCAGCGCTCGCAGCCCGGAGGAGCCCGTGGTGAATCTGGAAGAGCTGGATGCTTTTCGGCAGTTGGTGGAAAAGCTGCAACTGTCACCGGCAGTGGTGCAACAGGTCTCTCAAGAGGCAGAGGCTGAGCTGGGGGATCCCAGCATTGCGCCGATTGAAGTCTTGGTGCAGGGGTTTACCCGCCACTGCCGCCGGAGACCTGAGTGGACGCCTGATGGTTGCGAATGGCCCGCTTGACCAAATTGAGGAAGGCAAAGGCCCGTTGGTCGGTCGGATCCAAGCGCATCACCGCTTGAAAGGCTGCTTCCGCCTGTTGCAGAACGGCCAGATCGATTTGTCCATCCTCATCGGCTTCCAGTTGGGCCTTTTGCAAGAGGAGGGCCCCTCGATTGTAATGGGCTGCCACATGGTTGGGATCTGCCGCCAAAACGGCTTCCAGCTCTGCCAGGGCCGGATCCAGATAGCCGCTCATGCCCAGTACCCAGGCCAGCTTGTAACGAGCTTCGGTATGGGTTGGATCGGCAGCAACCGCCTGGCGAAACGCTTGGATGGCAGCCTGAAAATCGCCCGCTTGTACCGCTGCAATGCCCTCTTGGTAGCTATCGTGAGCCATGAGCAAGTTTGGGGTTGAATGGGAACCTGGCGTGAGGTTATTTGCAGCTTAACCCTTGCCAAACGTGTTGCCCCCAATTCCCATCCTAGATGCCGAGAACAGAGCCGTGCCCCCGCTGGTTTACCGTCTTTTCCCTCTTGGGGGTGCCATCTGCAGCAGGAGAAACTGCCGCGGCAAGAGATTGGAGATTGCGCAAAGCCTGACCCGCATAACCTGCGCCCCTTCCTAGGATGAACATAGCCATTGATTGGGTGTGAACCATGAACGCCAAACTGCTTTTCCTACCGCTGGCTTTGGGGCTGTCTGTGGCTCCGACCACCGCTGTTTTTCCGCAAACCCTAGGCATCTACCCTCCTTTACAAAGGCTGCAACTGGCCGATACTCGTCAGTTGGATGTTGGCACCCGCTCCATCATTGTCAACCCCGTTCCTTCCGACCTGCGGGTGAATCTGGAGCTGGATCGGCACGGGTCTAACCCCATCTACCGGCCTGGCGAGCCGATTGCCATTACCCTGAGCACCAACCGCGATGCCTACGTTTACCTGTTCAGCATCCAAGCCGATGGCCGTACCCATCTGATTTTGCCCAACCGCTTTTCCGGTGGCAACGAGTTTCTGCGGGCCGGAGAAGTGCGCACCTTCCCGCCGCCAGGGGCCAGCTACCGGTTGACCATCGCTCCACCCTTCGGCCAAGCCCAGGTGTTGGCGGTGGCATCCCCCCGTCCGCTGAACTTCCAGGAGATCGCCTCTTTCGAGCAGAGTGGCTCCTTTGCCGACGTGCGGGTGCGGGGATCCCAACTGGGCAATGCCATTGCCCGCGCCATTATTGTCGAGGGGATCCCTTCTGACCAGTGGGTGACGGCCACTCGGTTCTATCGGGTTGCCCCGCGCTAATCCAAGCTCTGAGAACTTGGGTTAGGGGAGCCGCACAGGATCCCCTTCATCGGGTATATGACCAGCCCCACCGTTCAAGCTGGGAAGGAAGTCAACCACCCCAAAGGCTGCCCAAAGATTGGGTTCATCTGCCACAATGAGAGCAGCCAAAGGTAGTCTCGGCTACGTTTCTCCTGTGCGGTTTTGGTCGGCCATTCTATGTCCCCTTCCTCCAAGCCCCTGAGCGAGCAGATTCGCAGTATTGACGACCATCTCTCCCGCCGCCCCCTGGATCTGGATCCGGCGGGCTATTTCGTCATCTACTTGGATCGGGAGCAGAACCTCATTTGCGCCAAGTACTACAGTACGGTGATCAACGAGCGGGGGCTGGCCACCGATCCGGAGACAGGAGCTGTGATCCCGGCAAAGGGCCCCGTCAACCGATCCCCTGAACGGGTGTATGTTGGGCGCACGGCCAAAGAACTGTGTGTACAGATCTTTGAAAAGGAGCAGGAGAGAGTGGTCTCCCAGCTCAGCCATGCGGCCTACTTGGGAAGGGAGTTTCAAAAAGCCGAAGCTGCCCTGATCTCCGGCGAGGAGTACATCCAAGACTAAGCCCGCCCATGCAGCGCCAGAACTCACCAGAGACCTAGCAGGGGGGCCCCGGCATTTATGCCTGGAGAGGGAGCGCTATCCAATCTGCTACACCAGGCAAGCAGGCACCAGAGACGGATGTTTAAGGCGCCGGTGAGCTAGCCCGAAGGGGCAGCCTTGGGAAACCCGGTCTAGGGATCCCAGAAGCCCCTGACTTTGGCTGTGGGGTAGTTCACATCATCCCCTTAGCTCCAGAGCCAGCCGCCGAGGCCGCCGGTTTGGGCTCAGGCTTCTCCACCACAATCGCTTCGGTTGTGAGGTACATTCCGGCTATGGAAGCCGCGTTTTGCAGCGCTGAGCGCACCACTTTGGCCGGATCGACGATCCCCTGGGCAAACATATCCACATAGGTTCCGCTCAGGGCATCGAAGCCAAAGGGCATCTCCTTCTCCAAAACCTTTTCCACCACCACTGACCCTTCCAGACCGGCATTGTGGGCAATCTGAAAGAGAGGGGCCTGCAAGGCTCGGTAAACAATTTCTGCCCCCACCTGTTCTTCGGCATTCAACTTGGCCTTGAAAGCCGGGATCCCTTTGGAGAGGTGCAATAGCGTCGCCCCGCCGCCAGGGACGATCCCTTCTTCCACCGCAGCTCGGGTGGCATTCAGGGCATCCTCAATGCGCAGCTTGCGGTCTTTGAGTTCGGTTTCAGTAGCGGCCCCCACTTTGATGACTGCTACCCCCCCAGCTAACTTGGCGATGCGTTCTTGCAGTTTCTCGCGGTCGTACTCGGAATCGGTGGTTTCCAGTTGCTTGCGAATTTGAGCCACCCGCTTTTCCACCGCCGCTTTGGTGCTGCCATCGGTCACAATGGTGGTCTTGTCTTTGGTGACGGTGATCTTGCGGGCCACCCCCATCATGTCCAGGGTGACCTTATCCAGCTTGATGCCAACATCCTCAGAGATGAGCTGCCCGCCGGTGAGAATGGCGATATCTTCCAGCATGGCTTTGCGCCGATCCCCAAAAGCCGGAGCCTTGACCGCCACCGCATTGAGTACCCCCCGCAGGCGGTTCACCACCAATGTGGCCAGAGCCTCTCCCTCCACATCCTCCGCAATGACCAGAAGAGGCCGACCCTCGCGGGCCACCCGCTCTAGGATGGGCACCAGATCTTGCAGGCTGGAGATCTTGTTGCTGGTAATCAGCAGATAAGCATTCTCGTACTCGGCCACCATCCGCTCCGAGTCGGTGACGAAATAGGGGGAAATGTAGCCGCGGTCAAACTGCATCCCCTCCACCACGTCCAACTCGGTTTCCAGCGACTTGGATTCTTCGACCGTGATCACCCCATCTCGCCCTACAGCATCCATGGCCTTGGCGATCATCTCTCCCACTTCGCTGTCATTGCCAGCAGAGATAGTGGCTACTTCGGCGATGGTCTTACGGCCTTCCACAGGCTTGGCATGAGCTGCAATTTGCTCCACCAAGTAGGCAGTGGTCTTTTCAATGCCGCGCCGCAGAGCCACAGGGTTGGCGCCCGCCGAGATGTTTTTGAGCCCTTCCCGCACCATGCTTTGGGCCAGGATGGTGGCTGTGGTGGTACCATCTCCGGCCACATCGTTGGTCTTAGAGGCCACTTCCCGCATCAACTGGGCGCCTGTGTTCTCCAAGGGATCCGCCAACTCAATTTCCTTGGCAATCGTGACCCCGTCGTTGACGATTTGGGGGGCACCAAACTTCTTCTCCAAGACCACGTTGCGTCCTTTGGGGCCAATCGTAACCTTGATTGCATCCGCCAGTTGGTTGATGCCCTGCTCCAATGCCTTGCGGGCCTCTTCTCTAAACAGAATCCGCTTTGCCATAGAATCCGCGATCCTCGTAAGTCTGACTGGGCTCCTACTTTGGGTACTGCCAGGCGGAGTGGGGTTCCCAGGAATCCTCCGGCTCGGCTAGCAGGGAGTTAGCACTCTAAACTCCCGAGTGCCAATCTAGCTCAAAGACGGGAGCCTGAGCAAGATGGGCAGATCCGGAGTCACGTTTTGGCTGACAGGGGGGAGAGGGCTAGGAGTTGCCGCCGATCAGGATGTCGGGAAACTGGGCCTGGGCTTCGCTGATGGGGCGGTTGCGCCCGCCGTTTTGCCAGTAGTTGATGAGTTCGGTGGCTCGGTTGAGCAGCTCGATGCGATCCACTTCGCTGATCCAAGTTTTGCTTTCCAGCTCAGCCTTAAGCTGCTCCCAAGCGTCATCCCGCGGCCAGAAAAAGTAGTGGGTGAGGGGGCTGCGGTTTTTGGCCACCACCTGATCGACGGCAATAGCCAAATCGTTTTCCAACCAGAGGGCTTTTAGGGCGAACTTCGGCAAGGCTCTCTTCTCCTTTGGGCTACTCAACGGACGATCCGATCCTAACCAGGCAGCCTTTCATTCTGACATATGTCCTGTCCATCGGCGGGCCGAGAGCCGGAAGATGGATACGGGCTCAGCCCTGTCTGGGGGCAAAGGGCCCTAGATCACAGAGGGCTGTTTCCCCTTTCAGTACCAAGTCCCGCAGGATGGCGGCGCTGATCGGGGCCAGCAACACTCCATTGCGATAATGGCCGGTGGCAATGAGCAGATTGGCGTAGCCAGGAGCCCAACCCAGGATGGGAGCGCGCTGTCCCACTGGTCGAGGCCGATGGCCGGCCCAATGCTCCAACAAAGTTGCTTCGGCCAAAGCCGGGCAGAGTCGGATGGCGCGGGCCAGCAGATCTTGTAGCGCCAGCAGCGTCGGCTCGGGATGAGGGGCCTGAAATTCCACTGTTGACCCCACCCACAGGGATCCATCCCCCAGGGGAACCAGATGCAGATCCGCGTCGGTGACCACGGGCCCCAGGGGGATCCCGGGGGCTTTGACCCGCAGGGCCTGACCTTTGACCGCTTGCAGCGGCACCTGCAGCCCCAGCTCTTTGGCCAGAGGAGAGCTGCCCAGACCTGCCGCCAGGATGACGTGCCCTGCCGAGAGGGTGAGAGCGGGCGTGTAAACCGTTTGCAGGCGAAAGGGGGGATCCGAGCTGCGCTGAATCTTCTGGACAGGCTGGTGGAAGAAAAAGCGGGATCCCTTGCGTTGGGCTGCTTCCAAGAGAGCCTGGGTTAGGAGCTTGGGTTGGACTTGTCGATCCTGGGGAGAGTAGATGGCCGCCGCCGGGTCGCTGCGCAGGCCGGGCTGCAGGGATCCCACTTCGGCAGGGCTGAGCAGATCTAGGCGGTAACCTGCTTGTCGGCGGGCCGCCAGGGTCTCTTGCCAAGCTTCCACTTCCTCCTCCCTGAGGAGTTTGAGAATGCCGCGCCGATTGACGGGCAAACTCCGGCCCAAGTCTTCCTCCAGCCGCGCAATTAGGGGATCGAACTGCTCCAGGCTTTTCAGGCGAAGCTGAACCGTCTCCCCACCCGCTTGCCGACTGGAAATGCCCACCAATACCCCCAGAGCTGCCCCTGTCGAGCCGGCGGCAGGATCCCCGGCATCCACTCCAATGACCGACAGCCCAGCTGTGGCCAATTCGTAGGCGATGGCACAGCCCACCACTCCACAGCCGATCACCAGCACATCACAGTTCAACAGCCCAACCCTCAACGGAGACGCTTTTCGTAGTGATACTCCACAGAGTTGCTGCGATCGTGCAATTCACGAATTTCCGGCAGACGTACATAGCCGAGCCGTTCATAGACCCGATGAGCCGTCGTGAAGCGAGTATCTGTCCACAGATGCAGAGAGTCCGCCTGCCGCTGCCGAGCCGCAAATTCGGCCTGTTCAATCAAACGCCGACCCAAACCCCGACCCCGCACTGCAGGCAGGGTGTAGAGTTTTTTCAGCTCCATGCGCCCAGGGATCCCATCGGGCACAAGGCCGACACAGCCGACCACTTGATCCTGATGCTGCGCCACCCAAAGGGATCCCCCCATCTCCGCGAAAGCTGTGGCAGGCTGAAGCAACTCCGGCACCTCTTCGATGTCCAATACACAGCCTGGATACTCCGCAAAGACCACTTGCAAAATGTGGAGCAGAGCCGCACTGTCCGAGTTTTCCGCAGGACGGATGTCGATCTGCATCGAGCAGCGAAGAAAAAGAAATCATCGTTAAGTAAAGCTTTCTCGATTGTACCTGGGCTTGCTCGAGGACTCTGTTTTCTCTGTTTCTCAGGGAGCAGAGGATCCCTGAGGTGAGCAGCTAAGATCGCTAGCATCCCCAACCCCATCTGCCCATGGATACTGAACTGCTGGTTCCCGACGTTGCCGACCTTGTGACGGAGGACGATACCCCGGTGGATAATTTCGCCTCCGAAAAGCAGCAGCGCCTCTTGACAGGGGCTCTCTACAGCGCTTTGCGCGGCAAAACCTTTTTAGCAGCGGCAAATGTAGGCATCTACACCGCCATCGGTCGGCCCCCGATTGTGCCGGATGTTTTTCTCAGCCTGGACGTCACGGTGCCGGAGCAATGGTGGGAGAAGCAAAACCGTTGCTACCTGCTCTGGCAATTTGACAAGCCGCCGGATGTGGTGATCGAGATCGTCTCCAACCGCGAAGGCGACGAGCTGGAAGGCAAGCTGAGCCGTTATGAGCAGATGCGAGTTAGCTACTACGCGGTCTTCGATCCCAATCATGAGCTGGGGCCAGAGGAGTTGCGCATTTTCGAACTGCGGGGCCGCCACTACGCGGAAATGACCGAGACCTGGCTAGAACAGGTGGGGCTGGGCCTGACGGTGTGGGAAGGCGTTTTTGAGGGGAAACAAGCTCGCTGGCTGCGCTGGTGTGATGCCCAAGGGCAGTTGCTGCTGACCGGCGATGAACGGGCTGAGTTGGAGCGGGAACGGGCGGAGCAGGAACGTCAACGGGCGGAACAAGAACGCCAAAGAGCCGAACAAGAACGCCAACGGGCGGAACAGGAACGTCAACGGGCGGAGCGTCTGGCGGCAAGATTGCGGGCTTCGGGTGAGGATCCCGATTTGGAGAGCTGAAGCCCAGGGATCCCCTTCAGCACCCACCCTCCACTACACTCAGAGAGGGAACTGCTGCCGGAGTGGCAGGGATCGTTGGACTCACAGATGGGTTATCGCCGCCGGGATTGGTTGGCCTACTGGCTGCTCAAGTGGCTGGTGGTCAACCCTCTGTTTCGTGGGCTGTATTTTGGGCGCACCTGGGGGCAAGAAAAGGTGCCTCGCCAGGGATCCCTCATCGTCGTCAGCAACCACGCCAGCCATTTGGATCCGCCGCTGGTGGCCAATGCGGTGCGCCGCCCGGTAGCCTTCATGGCCAAGGAAGAGCTGTTTCGGGTGCCGGGGTTGAAGCAAGCGATTCAGCTCTACGGGGCCTATCCGGTCAAAAGAGGCGGCTCTGACCGCGCTGCCCTGCGGGCCACGGAAGCAGCTTTGGCGCAGGGATGGGCGGTAGGGATCTTTTTGAATGGCACTCGTACCCCCGATGGCCGCATTCCTCAGCCCCACTTGGGAGCGGCCTTGGTTGCAGCCCGCACCCAAACGCCTCTGCTGCCTGTAGCCCTTTGGGGCACGGAAAAGGTCTTGCCCAAGGGATCCCGGTGGCCGCGCTTGTTCTGCCCCATCACGGTGCGCATTGGCGACGTGATTCCCCCCCCTGCTTCCAGCGATAAGGCCGATTTGCAGCAGGTGACGGCAGAGTGCGTGCAGGCTATCCATGCCCTTTTGGATCAGGGGCGCTGAGGGTATCTTGGGCTACCAGATACTCAACAACAGGGATCCCTCCCAAGATGTGCTTTTGAAGAATCTCCTCCACCACCTCCGGCGTGACCGAGTGGTACCAAAACCCACCGGGATAGACCAGCAGCACAGGGCCGGGAACAGCATAGTCGCATGCCCGCAGGCAGTTGGCTTTGGTGCGGTGTACCCGCAGGGATCCCCCGCTCCCGATTTCCAGGTTCAATTCCTTGATCCGCGATTTCAAATAGTCCCAGGCTTCCAATCCCACGGCTTTCTCACAACATTTGGGCTTGGTTTGATCTGCACAAAGGAACAAATGCCACTGGTAGGGCGGAATGGGAGCCGGCTGAGGCGCTTGGCCTGGGGATCCGGTTGCCGAGGAGGGATCCAGGATAGGGGAAGAAGCGACAGGACGCGACATAACAAGATGTTTGGGCTTGGCTACAGTTGCATTATCCCCTGTTCTCTAGGTTCTTACCGATGCTGGTGGATAACCCCAAGCAGCGACTGTTTCTTGCTCTGCTCCCCCCTCCAGCACTGCAAGAGCAGGTGACAGCCATCAAACAGCAGTTTGCCGAGCAATTTGCCAGCCAAGCGGCCCTGCGCTCGCCTCCCCACATCACTCTGGTGCCGCCGTTCGAGTGGTCCAGTTCCGATCTGCCGGCCTTGACGGGATCCCTAGAGGCCTTTGCCAGGCGTCAGACCCCCGTCTCCATCCAGCTATCCGGCTTTGGGGCCTTCGCGCCGCGTGTCATTTTTATTCACGTCGTGCCCTCCCCAGAACTGCAGCGGCTACAAGCTCAAGCCCATCACCACATGGGGCTCCTTCTCAACCGGAAAGAAACGACCGCTCAAGCCCGTCCGTTTGTGCCCCACATAACCGTGGCCTTTCGAGATCTAACCCCCGCCCACTTTCGCGCCGCCTGGCCAGAGTTCAAGACGCGTTCTTTCCAGAGTGCGTTTGTAGCGTCAGCTTTGACGCTCCTCCTCCACGACGGCAAACGTTGGCAGGTTTTTGCCCAGTTCTCGATGGGGGAATAATGGAGAACAGAAGAGGGTTGCCAACCGAAGCAGCCTACTCCACCCAGTGAGCGGCCATGTATTCCGCCAAGTCCAACACCCGCTGGGAGTAGCCCCACTCGTTGTCGTACCAAGCCATGACCTTGACCAGATCCCCATCCAGCACACTGGTCATCTCCGCATCCACAATGGCCGAGCAGTCGTGGCCGCGGTAGTCGATGGAGACCAAGGGAATATCCGAGTAGGCGATGATCCCTTTCATCGTGGTTTCCGAGGCTTCCTTCAGGGCAGCGTTTACCTCCTCGGCAATCACGCGCCGCTCCGTCTGCACCACCAAGTCCACCAGAGACACATTGGGCGTGGGAACCCGTACCGCCACCCCATTCAGCTTGCCTTTCAGCTCCGGGATCACCAAAGCCACCGCCTTGGCAGCCCCCGTGGTGGTGGGCACCATGCTCAATGCTGCTGCCCGGGCCCGCCGCAGATCGCGGTGACCACCATCTAAGATCCGCTGGTCGCCGGTGTAACTGTGGGTGGTGGTCATGGTGGCACGGAGGACGCCGAACTTGTCCAGCAACACCTTGATGATCGGGGCAAGGCAGTTGGTGGTGCAGCTGGCGTTGCTGACAATGTTGTGCCGCACCGGGTCGTAGGTGTGTTGATTAACACCGTAGACAAACGTGGGAATGTCTCCCCCCTTGGCCGGGGCGGTGATCACCACCTTTTTGGCCCCCGCTTCTATGTGCTTAGAGGCACCCTGGTAGTCGACAAAAACACCTGTAGCTTCAATAACAAGATCCACCTTCCACTCTTTCCAGGGCAGGTTGCTGGGGTTGCGGTCGGAAACGGCATAGATATGCTTGCCGTTCACCACCAAACCGTTTTCTGCAGGCTCAACGTCTGCTCCCTGCAACGGCCCAAGGATGGAATCGTACTTGAGCAGGTGGGCAGCCGTGCGAGCATCTGAGGTGTCGTTGATGGCAACAATGTCCAGGTTGGACTGGGAGCGACCCAGCCAACAGCGCAAAAAGTTGCGACCAATGCGACCAAACCCGTTGATGGCTACCCTAACCACTGCTCCTGACCTCGCTGCTTGAAATCTCTTGGGGGCTGCTGCCTAGCACATGATATCGCAACCCCTGAACATTCTGAAGACAAAATTTGGGATCCAAGGGGTTGTCTTCGTGGACGTTGACCTGCAAACCTATGCGGAGCAGGGATTGAGCCTCTTTCAAGCGGGATAGCGCTGGTGCAGCAGAGCCATAGCCGAGGCTACATTTTCTACCCCTCGCTGCTCCAGAAGATCCGTGAACATACTATCCAGCCAGTAAAGGTGCTCGCTGATGATCTGGCTCCAGGCGCGGTAGAGTTTCACCTGGACTTCCAGAGGCAACAGGATCAGCCCCTCGTTGGAGAGGCGCAGGGTCTGCACCTCGGTTATGGTCACTGCTGTAAAGGAGCGCCGCCGTCCCGTCAGCAGAGAAAGTTCCCCAAACAAACGCCCGGCGTGCAGCGTAGCCAGCCAATAATCTCCCGGATGTCGCACATATTGGCGACGCAGCTCCACTACTCCACTGAGGATCATGTACAGGTCACTGCTGGGATCCCCCTCTTGAAAGATCACCTGGCCAGGAGAGAAGCGGCTGGGCAACAGGGCTGCCGTCAGCGCCTTCCACTCGGCATCTTCCAAAGATTGGAAGAGCAAGTGCTCGCGAACACGCTCAAACGGATAACGGGGGCTGCTCATGATGTCGGTGGGCCAGAGGGGTACCTGAGGCCGGCTCCGTTTCATCCTACCGCTGCCGGCAGGGTATTGGGAGATGGGAGAGAGTTGTCCCCAAAGAGTATCTAAGATGCAATGGAAAAGGTAGGTCGCTCCCAGGGATCCCATGCAGCCTGGCTCAATTGTCCGCTGCCGCAACCGCGAGTGGGTGGTGCTCCCCGCTGATTCAGAAGAAATTGTGGTGCTGCGGCCCCTCACCGGCACCCCAGAAGATGCGGTTTGCATTCACCGACACCTGATGAACCTTGTGGGCGGCACCTTGCCCTTCGAGCGAGTGGAGCCTACCGCCTTTCCTTGGCCCTCTGGGGATCATCCTGCCGATGCCACCAGTACCCTTCTCCTCTGGCAGGCGGCCCGGCTGATTTTACGGGAGGGCGCAACTCCCTTTCGCTCTCTGGGGCGCCTCTCGATTCGGCCACGGGTATACCAGTTTGTGCCCTTGCTCATGGCGCTGCGCCTCGATCCGGTGCGGCTATTGATTGCCGACGACGTAGGGGTGGGCAAGACCATCGAGGCGCTGCTGATAGCCAGGGAGCTTTTGGATCGCGGCGAGATCCGACGCCTTTGTGTCCTGTGCCCTCCCTATTTGTGCGAGCAGTGGGCCAGCGAGCTGGCCGAGAAGTTTAACCTGGAGCCAGTGGTCATCCGCTCGGGAACGGTGGGGCAATTGGAGCGAAAAACCCCTGTTGGGCGCAGCCTCTACGAGCACTTTCCTGTCCAGGTGGCCAGCATTGACTTCGTCAAGACCGAGCGCAACCGCCACCCATTTCTGCAATTTTGTCCTGAGCTGGTCATTGCCGACGAAGTCCATGGGGCAGCGGCGGCCCATGGCAAAAACCAGCAGGAGCGCCACAGTCTGCTCAAAGCGGTGGCCCAAAACCCCAACCGCCACCTGATCCTGCTGACGGCAACTCCCCACAGCGGTGTCGAAGAGGCCTTCCGCTCGCTGCTGGGGCTGCTGCGGCCCGAGTTCGAGACATGGGATCTCCAGGATCTCAACGAAGACCAACGCGTCCAGCTAGCCCGTCATTTTGTCCAGCGCACGCGGCGAGATATTCGGGAAACTTGGCAGGAGCTCACCTGTTTTCCAACCCGGGAAGCTGAAGATGAAACCTACACCCTTTCTGAGGGGCAGCGCAAGCTGTTCGAGGACACCTATGGGTTTTGCTCGGAATTGGTGTGCACAGGGCAGCAACTAGAGAAGCGCCAGCAGCGAGTGCGCTACTGGGGAGCGCTGGCCCTTTTGCGCTGCGTAATGTCCAGCCCGGCGGCAGCAGTAGCGGCATTGCACAATCGCAGCGGAGCAACCCTGGAGGCAGAAGAAGAGGTTGAGGCAGAACTGAGCCGCTGGGTGTTCGAGTCGGCAGAAGAGCGTACCGACGATGAGCTGCCAACGCCAGCTCTTGAAGCCGCAGACCCAACCCTGCCGGATAGCGACCGCCGCCGGTTGCAGGCCCTGGCCCGTCTGGCCAAACAGCTCCAGGGCCCAGAGCACGACACCAAACTGGCGCGGGCCATCGAGCTGGTGAAAAAGTTGCTTCAGGAAGGTTTTCATCCCATCCTCTGGTGCCGCTACGTTGCCACTGCGGAGTATCTGGACAGTTACCTTCGGCAACAGCTGGGATCCCCAGCCCAAGTAGCCTGTGTAACGGGCAGGATGGGAGACGAGGAGCGGGAGGCCAAGATCGCGAACCTGGAAGTTGACCGACCACGGGTGCTGGTGGCCACCGACTGCCTCTCGGAAGGGATCAACCTGCAGGAAAAGTTTACAGCCGTCATCCACTACGACCTGCCCTGGAACCCCAATCGGCTGGAGCAGCGGGAGGGCCGGGTGGATCGCTACGGCCAAAAGGCCAGCCGGGTCAAGGTCATCCGCTTTTTTGGCCGCGACAACCCCGTAGATGGCGTGGTACTGGAGGTGTTGCTCAACAAAGCGCGGGAGATCCACCGCACCCTGGGCACCCACGTGCCTGTGCCGGAGGCTAGCGAAAGCGTTACCCAGGCTGTGCTCGAAGCCCTCTTCCTGCGCAAGGGACACTGGTCCGCCGAGCGCCAGCTAACCCTCGATCTTGGCGTGCCGGAAGTGGATGAGTTTCACCGGCGCTGGGATCGCTCTGTCGAACAGGAGCGGCGCAACCGCACCCGTTTTGCCCAGCGGGCCCTCAAGCCTGAGGCAGTGCAGCGGGAGCTGGAGGCCACCGATGCCGTGCTAGGGGATCCCGAAGCTGTGCGCGAATTCTTCCTGGCTGCCGCCCAGCGCCTCAACCTAGCCATAACCCCAGGGAAGCGGTCGGGGGTCTACCAGGTTAGCGTCGGCTCCGAAGCCACTGCCACCTTGCCGGAAGCCATTCGCCTGGCCCTGCCCTCTCTCAAAGGCGGGCGTTGGCTAATCAGCTTCGACTCGCCCACGCCCGAAGGTGCCGAATACATTGGCCGCAACCACCGCGTCGTGGTTGCCCTGGCCCAGTTTTTGCTGGAGGAAGCCCTCGACAACCCAGAGAAAGGGGATGCTGTCGTCTCCCGCTGCGGCGCTCTACGCACCCGAGCGGTAGTTGATCTTACAACTCTACTGCTGCTGCGGGTGCGCTACCTGGTGGAGCAACCCCAGGGGCAGCCTCTCTTGGCGGAAGAGGTGCTGGTGCTAGGCGGTGTTGGCCTGGAGAGCGGCGAGGCCCGCTGGCTGGAGACGGGCGCAGCTCTCCAACTGCTGGCCACGGCCAAGCCGGATGAGAACCTACCGCTAGCGGAAAAGCGGGAGCTGGTTCAGCATCTCCTGGCCTGTCTCGGCCCGTGGCAGGAGACAGAGGAAAACTGGGGAAGGGATCACCGGCTGCAGCAGGCGGCGCGGGAGCGGATTTTGCAGCGTGCTGCTGAGCTGGAGGCTGCCCATAGGCGCATCCGCCAAGCCGTGTCCCTACAGGGGCGGGGGCTGAAGGTGAAGCCGCAGCTTCCCCCCGATCTTTTAGGACTCCTTGTTCTCCAACCGGTGGTTTGCCGATGAGCGAGTTTTCTGGGGTACGCATCGAAGGAGGCCTGTTGGGGCCCGATATTCTCGAAAAGCTGCTGGCAGGGGATCTGCCAGGACAGAAGCCAGAAGACTTCGGCTTTAACAGCAAGCGCGGCCCAGTCGAAGAGATTGCCGCGGTCTTTGCCGATTGTCGAAAGTACTGGGAGGCCTTCCAGAGCCGCCTGCAGCGCCTGCCCGAAAGCGATCTCGCCACCAGCATCACCCGCGATGCCTGGGCGATCCCCTTCTTCAGTTTGCTGGGGATCGAGGTGCGCTATCAACCGCGCGCCTGCGAGGTGGACGGAATGAACTTCCCCATCTCGCATCGCATGGGCGAGGCGGAAGACGCGCCACCGGTGCACATCGTCGGCGCGCGCCAGGAGCTGGGCCGCGTGCCGGCTTCTGGCCGGCCTCGCCTGGCACCCCACTCGCTGCTGCAGGAGTATCTCAACCGCAGCGAGCACCTCTGGGGCATTGTTACCAACGGATTGACCCTGCGCCTCCTGCGGGACTCCACCTATGTGCGTCGGCAGGCCTATGTGGAGTTTGACCTGAAGCAGATCCTAGAGGAGCAGCGGTTTAACGACTTTGCCATCCTCTTTCGGCTGCTGCACCGCAGCCGCTTGCCCCAAACGGCAGAGCTAGCAGGGGATTGTCTGCTGGAAAAGTACTACCAACAGGCCCTGGAGCAGGGTGGCCGGGTACGGGAACGGCTGCGGGAGGGGGTTGAGGAGTGCATCAGGTTGCTGGCAAATGGGTTCCTGGCCCATCCCAAGAACCAGAGGCTGAGAGCGCGGCTCTTGTCGGATCCCAGGGAGCTCTACCGCCAACTGCTGCGCTTGGTCTACCGGTTCCTGTTCCTCTTGGTTTCCGAAGAGCGGGGGTTGATGAGCAGCGCGGCGCTCTATCGCGAGCACTACAGCGTGACGCGGCTGCGGCGGTTTTTGGATCGGCAAAGTGCCCAAGACGAACACGAGGATCTCTGGTGCAGCTTGCGGGTGCTCTGGAGGGTGCTTTCCCAAGAGGAGCTGGCGGAGCTGCTGGGGGCTGCTCCTCTCAACGGAGAGCTGTTTGCCCCTCTGGAGCTGGATGAGTGCAGCCTGAGCAACCGGGATCTGCTGCAAGCCTTTTCGCACCTAGCCTACTACCGAGAAAGCCCCACCTCTCCCCTTCGGCGGGTCAACTACGCGGCGCTGGATGTAGAAGAACTGGGATCCGTCTACGAAAGCTTGCTCGACTATCAGCCTCAGATTGTAACTGGGCAAGGGGCGCCTCGCTTTGAGTTGAGCTACGGCTCAGAGCGCAAGAGCACAGGCTCCTACTACACCCCGCCGGAGCTAGTGGCCGAACTCATCCGCTCGGCGCTGGAGCCAGTGATTGAAGAACGGCTGAAAGCCGCTCGCCCACCTGAGGAAAAAGAGCAAGCGATTTTGTCCATCCGTGTGTGTGATCCCGCCTGCGGATCCGGTCACTTCCTGCTTGCTGCCGCCCGCAGGTTGGGCAAGGAACTGGCAAAGATCCGCACCGGCGAAGAGGAACCCGCCCCCGAGCGTGTCCGCGAGGCCATCCGCGATGTGGTGGCGCACTGCATCTACGGCGTGGACAAAAACCCGCTGGCGGTGGAACTCTGCCGCGTGGCCCTGTGGCTGGAGGCCCACTGCGCCGGCAAGCCCCTCACCTTCCTGGATCACCACATCAAGTGCGGCGATTCGCTGGTGGGTGTCTTGGATTTGGCGATTTTGGAAAAGGGCATCCCCGATGAAGCCTTTACCCCGGTTAGCGCTGACTCCAAGGAGGCTGCCCGCTCGCTAAAGCAGCGCAATCGCACCGAGTGCCAGAGTTTGCAAACAGGGCAGCTTTCCCTTGCTTTTGACACTGACCAGGTGGTGGCTGAGCTTAGCCAGGAGCGACAGAAGCTAGAAGCCATTCCAGACAACTCCCCGGCAGAGGTTAGCCGCAAGCAGCAGCTCTACAGCCGCTACTGCCAAGACCCGCAACACCAAAAGCTAGTGGAAGCCTGCAACCTGTGGACAGCCGCTTTTTTCCAGCCCTTGATCCCTGACTTCTCTAGGGCCATTACCACCCAAGCCGTGGCTGATCGACTGCAGGAGAGAACCCCCTCCCAGGCCCTTGCCACTGCTCAGGCCCTCGCCGTCGAGAATCGGTTTTTCCACTGGCCGCTGGAGTTCCCGGAGGTGTTTGAAAGTGGCGGCTTCGATGTCATCCTCGGCAACCCGCCCTGGGAGCAAATTCAACTGGAAGAGCAGGAATTCTTCGCCAGCCGCGATGCCCAGATCGCCCGCGCCTCTAATGCCGCCGCCCGCAAACGGCTGATCGCCGACCTACCCAAGACCAACCCCGCCCTCTGGCACGACTACCAGCGTGCCCTGCACGGCGCCGAAAGCACCAGCCGCTTTTTACGGGGCAGTGGTCAATATCCCCTCGCCGGCCGCGGCCGTATCAACACCTACTCGGTCTTTGCCGAACGGGTGCGTAGCCTGCTCAATATCCGGGGGCGGGCGGGCATCATCGTCCCCACCGGCATCGCCACCGACGCGACCAACCAGTTCTTCTTCGCCGATCTGGCAGGCAAGGGACAACTGGCCAGTCTGTTCGATTTTGAAAACCGTGAAGCGCTCTTTCCCGACGTACATCGCAGTTACAAATTCTGCCTGCTCACCCTCACTGGCAGCCGTACCCAGACCGACGCCACCACCTTTACCTTCTTCGCCACCCGCACCGAACATCTGCGCGACCCGCGTCGCGTTTTCACCCTCACAGCGGACGACATTGCCCGCATCAACCCCAACACCCGCACCCTGCCCGTCTTCCGCACTCGCCAGGATGCCGACCTGACCCGCGCCATCTATCAGCGCGTGCCGGTACTGGTGAACGAACACACGGGAGAAAACTCTTGGGGCGTGCGCTTCATGGCGATGTTCAACATGTCCAACTCGCACCTCTTCCGCACCCGTGCAGAGCTGGAAAAGCAAGGTTACCGGCTGGTGGGGAACCGGTTTGTGCCCTCACCCCCTGGCCCCCTCTCCCACACTGTGGGAGAGGGGGGAGAACCCTCACCCCCTAACCCCCTCTCCCGCGCTGCGGGAGAAGGAGGGTACGAATTACCCAGGGCCAGCCGAGAACTGATTGCCAGGGCGCGGCAGTTGCGTCGCGAGGCGACGACCGCCGAAAGCCTGCTCTGGGAATTGTTGCGTGACCGTCGGCTGCTAGGCCGAAAATTCCGGCGTCAACATCCGATTGGACAATTCATCGCCGATTTCTTCTGTGACGATGCCCGCCTGATCATTGAGATAGATGGCGCCGTGCACCGTGAACCCACTCAGCAGGAACGCGACCGTTTGCGGGAGGAAATCCTGCGCGAACATGGCTTTGCCATGCTGCGCTTTACCAATGAGCAGATATTCGACCACACAGAACAAGTCCTCCAAGAGATTGCTGCCTATGTCACTGCCCATTCCTACGAGCATCCTTCTCCCCTCTCCCAAAGCCTTGGGAGAGGGGCCGGGGGTGAGGGCTACCTCCCCCTCTACGAAGCCAAGATGATCTGGCACTACGACCACCGCTACGGCACCTATGAGGGCGTGCGCGACCGCGCCAGCACCCAACTGCCCACGCCTGATGAGCACCAGCACGCCGACCCGCACTTTGTTGTCCAGCCCTGGTACTGGGTATCGGCAGAAGAAGTGCAAGCCCGCCTGGGCGCGTGGCAACGCGGCTGGCTGCTGGGCTTCCGGAATGTGGCACGTTCTACGGATAAGCGCACCGCCATCTTCAGCCTGCTGCCCAGAGTTGGGGTAGGAGATACGATGCCCATAGTCCTTACGGGTGAGATTTCGGCTATTCATCTCTCGTGTTTTCTAGCCAATCTAAATGTCCTGATTTTTGATTGGGCATTGCGCCAGAAAATTGGTGGGACGCATCTTACTCCCTTCATCCTCCGCCAACTCCCTATTTTTCCCCCCACTGCCTACACCCCCGCCGATCTCGCCTTCATTGTGCCGCGCGCACTGGAACTGACCTATACTGCCTGGGATCTCAAGCCCTTCGCCGACGATGTGTGGAACGAAGCTGATGACGGGCTGCGGGCAGCCATCCATGCTGCGTGGGATGCAAACCGTATTGCTGTCGGCAGGCATGAATGGCGCCTGCCATCCTGGATCAGCGCTTACCCGGAGATCGAAACCAACCCGCAGAAGGGCATCCCCTTTCCGCCCTTTCGCTGGGACGAAGACCGCCGCGCGGTGCTGCGTGCCGAACTCGATGCGTACTACGCCCGGCTCTACGGCCTCACCCGCAAGCAACTGCGCTACATCCTCGACCCGGCAGACCTCACCGAACGCGAACTGGAAGACATACTCGACCCGCGGGAAGAGGTGGCAGACCCGCTCGACCCGGCTGGCTACGCTACCCGCGCTGCTGCTAGCACCTTCCCCGGCGAAACCTTTCGCGTGCTGAAGGAGAAGGAGATACGTCAATACGGCGAATACCGCACCCGGCGGCTGGTACTGGAGGCGTGGGAGAAGCTGGCGAAGCACTCAATAAAAGCTTAGAATACACATAGATCTGCATTTCTATACACACAAGTGGCTCCTCATGCGCACCAACATCGTCCTGGATGACGACCTGATCGAGCGTGCCCGCCAGGTAACCGGCCTCAAGACCAAGCGCGAGGTGATTCACGAAGCGCTGCGTGTCCTGATTCGCCTACACGAGCAAGCTGAGATCCGCAACTTACGCGGCAAGTTGAAATGGGAGGGCAATTTGCAGCAGCAACGCCTGTCGTGCCTGCAGGACTGAGGATGATCCTGGTGGACAGCACCATCTGGATTGATTACTTCAACGGCATTTCATCGCTTCACACCGACTATCTGGATTGGGCCCTGGATCAAACTCTTATCCTGGTGGGCGACCTGATTTTGGCAGAAGTCTTGCAGGGCTTTCGCAAAGATGCCGATTTCGAGCAGGCTCGCTGTGCTCTGGTGAAATTGCATCAGGTGCAAATGGTTAACCCCTCTCTGGCGGTGAAAAGTGCGCAGAACTTTCGCTTGTTGCGTCGCAAAGGCGTGACGGTGCGCAAAACAATAGACAGTTTGATTGCCACTTGGTGCATTGAGAACAATGTTCCGCTCCTCCACCACGACAGTGACTTCGATGGCTACGAGGCGCATCTAGGATTGCGGGTTATTCGTCCATGAGGCAGAGGTGGCCTTCTGCAGACCAGTTTTCTCTTGACATACCCCCTGCCTAAAGGCAAGGGATTCTGGTTCCTGCATTCGGAGAACGCTGCAGCCGTCGGCGGGTACTGGAGGTGTGGGGGAAGCTGGCGCATTGCCGATCCCACTTCGGAGATATCTTTTTGCCGTTCAGCGGGCCGTAGATCTTGGTGGGTGCGGTTTCAAACACCACTTGCGGCATCTTCAAGCTAGGCTTGAGCTAACCAAGCGGGCCTTAAGGGCAGATTCGATGTCCACCATCTTTGATCTCCACGCCACTGTTCTGGACGACTATCGCGATTTTGTCCGCTCCTTTTTTCTCATTGGCGACCAACGGGCGCAAGCCTTTGTGAATCAAGCTCTAGAGGAAGGGATCCACCTCTGGCCAGAACCCCTCCTCCAGCTCAGCCCTAGTTATGTATCTGGTCCAACCGTTGACGAGTTGGCCGAGGCGGGGCGCATTGCCCAAGAAACAGCCCGCATTTTCCGCTTTGAGGATGGCAGACCCTTCCGCCTCTACCGCCACCAGGAGGAAGCTGTTGCCAAGGCCCTAGCAGGCAAGAGTTTTGTCGTTACCAGCGGCACCGGCTCTGGCAAAAGCCTTTGCTACTTCTTGCCCATCATTGACAACTGGATTCGCCAGGGGGGATCCCGTCATCAGGTGGTGGCCATTGTGGTCTACCCCATGAATGCCTTGGTGAACTCTCAATACCAGTCTTTGCAAGCCCTGTGCGAGCGGTACGAGCGCAACTACCATCGCCCTTTTCCGGTGCGCTTTGCCAGATACACCGGGGAAACTTCGGAAAACGAACGAGACCAGCTACGGCGGGATCCACCTCAAATTCTGCTCACCAACTATGTGATGGCAGAACTCCTCCTGGTTCGTCCTGAAGATCAGCGGTTTTTGAATCCCGAGATGGGAGGGCTGCGCTTTCTGGTCTTTGACGAGCTGCACACCTACCGGGGTCGGCAAGGGGCGGATGTGGCCATGCTGGTTCGCCGCCTAAAAGGACGCTGTGGGGCCAAGAACTTGGTGCATATTGGCACCAGCGCCACCATGATCTCCCGACCAGAAGCCGACGCCCAGGAGCGCCGCCAGACTGTAGCTGCCTTTGCCAGCCGCTTTTTCGGCCATCCCTTTGGGCCGGAGCACGTCATTGAGGAAACCCTGGCCCCCCTCACCGAGGGCGGCCCACCCACGGTGGCAGAGCTGAAGAGCGCCCTGGACTTGCCTTGGCCTACAAACCAGGCCGATCTGCGCCGCCATCCCCTGATGCGCTGGCTAGAGTATGAGCTGGGCCTGGAGCAAAGTCCCGATGGCAGCTTCAGGCGCCGCGTGCCCAGGAAGCTTTCCAAGGTAGCCGCCCAACTGGCAGAGCTGACCAGCACTACCCCTGAGAGCTGCACCGAGTCCCTACGCCAGTTTCTGGCCCACGCCAGCAGCCTGCGGGAGGGCTCTAGCCGCGGCCCGGCCTTGAAGTTGCACCAGTTTATCTCCCAGGGCCGCACCCTCTATGCCACCCTGGAGAGTCGGGACAAGCGGCAGTTTTCCCTGGAAGGACAAGTGCAAGCAGGGGAAGGAAAGCTGTTTTTCCCCGTCAAGTTCTGCCGCCACTGTGGCCAGGACTACTACCACGTCCTCAGGTCAAAGACTCACTTCCTGCCCTATCCTCTGGGGGAAGAGGTTGAGGAAGGCGAAGACCAGCAGGCCGGCTACCTCAGCTTGGATCCTCTTGACAACGAGTGGTCGCTGGAGCAGATCCCCGAAGACTGGTACACCCCTGAGGGCAGACTCAGGTCCAACTGGGGAAAGCGCGTCCCCCAAGCCGTCTGGGTGCGCCCGGATGGCTCCTTTTCCGAGTACCCCCAGGCGGAGGCGCAGAAGATGTGGTGGCAGCCCCAGCCCTTTTCTCTTTGCCTAGCTTGCGGCGAGTACTACAGTGAGCGGGAGCGGGAGTTCGCCAAGCTGGCTTCCCTCTCCAGCGAAGGCCGCTCCAGCGCCACCACCATTCTGGCCACTTCTCTGCTGCGCCATGCCGAGCAAACCCAGGCCGCTTGCAGCAAGCTGCTGACTTTTACCGACAACCGCCAGGACGCCTCCCTGCAGGCCGGCCACTTCAACGATTTTGTGCATGTGGCCCTTCTGCGGGCCTCGCTCTATGCTGCCCTCCTCAAGAAAAAAGAGCTGGGCTTTGACGAGGTGGCCCAGGAAGTGGTGCGGGCTTCTGGCCTGGAGCTTGCCGACATTGCCCAAAACCCGGCTTTGGATCCCGACTCGCCCAGTGCCGAGGAAGTGTGGCAGACCTTTAGCGAGCTAACCGAATACCGGCTCTATGAAGATCTGCGGCGCGGCTGGCGGGTTACCCACCCCAACTTGGAACAGGTGGGCCTGCTGAAAATCGAGTACCGCGGCCTCGGGGAGCTCTGCCAAAATTCAGCCCTGGCTTCCCTTCACCCCTGGTTTGCCCAAGCCAGCCCTGACGAGCAAGAGCAACTGCTGCGGGCTCTGTTGGATCAGTTTCGGCGCCAATTGGCCATCGATGTGCCCGTGCTCAAGGCAGAGCCCCAGAGAAGGCTGCGCCGGCGCGCCCAGCAATATCTCAATGAGTTTTGGGGCCTGGAAGAGCATGAGGAGTTGCGGACGGCTCGCTTCTTTGTGCGCCAGAACCCTTCCCGGGAAAACGGGCAAATGCTCAGCCTGGGCCCCCGCAGCACCATTGGTCGCTTCCTCCGCAGGCGCCTTGATCTGAACCAAGAAGCCTACGACAGGTTTTTAGAGTCCCTGCTTTCTCTCCTAGTTAGCTACGACCTGCTGCGGCGCCACTCGGAGAATGGCCAGGAAGCCTACCAGCTCAACGCTGGCTGTCTGCGCTGGTGCCTGGGCAATGGCTCGCCGCCGCCAGATCCTCTGTATTCCCGCCGGGCCGAGCAGAGCGGCTACTCCTCTGCCCGCCGCCCCGTTAATCTCTTTTTCCAGCGCCTCTACCAGGCCGGGGCAGCAGGGCTGGGATCCCTGGAGGCTAGGGAGCACACTGCCCAAGTGGTTCGGCCAGGAGAGCGGGAGCGGCGAGAAAAGCGCTTTCGCGGCGAGGAGAGGGATCGCCGCCTTCCCTACCTAATCTGCTCGCCCACCCTGGAGCTGGGGGTCGATATTGCCGATTTGGATCTGGTGCATCTGCGCAACGTGCCCCCCACACCCGCCAACTACGCCCAGCGCAGCGGTCGGGCAGGCCGCCAGGGGCAGCCGGGACTCATCATCACCTATTGCGGGGCTTTCAATAGCCACGACCAGTACTACTTCCGCCGCCGCCCCGAGATGGTGGCCGGTCGCGTGCGCCCTCCCCGCCTGGATCTAGCCAACGAATCGCTGCTGCGCGCTCACATCCACGCCGTTTGGTTGGCTCAGGTGCGCCTGCCCCTAGGCAATTCCATTGAAACCGTCATCGACGCGGATCGGGAAGAGCTGCCCCTCAGGGAGACAGTGGCCCAGCAAATCCAACTTGAGGAGTCTGCCCGCCAACAAGTGAAGGAGCAGGTGCAGAAGCTGCTGGCCGCCGATCGCCAACTCCTAGATAAAAGCGGCTGGTTTAGCGAGCGCTGGCTTCAGCAGGTCATTGAAGAGGCACCCCAGGCTTTTGACCGAGCTTTCGATCGCTGGCGAGAGCTCTATCGGGCTGCCACGCAGCAGTTGGAAGCCGCTAACCGCCAGCTCCAGACGACTCGCCAAAAGAAAGACCAACAGGAAGCCGAGCGCCGCCAGCAAGAAGCCCTGCGCCAGCGCAACTTGCTGCTGCAGATTGGAACCCAGCGGGAGGAAAGCGACTTCTATCCCTACCGCTATTTGGCTAGCGAAGGCTTCTTGCCCGGCTACAACTTCCCTGCCTTGCCGGTGCGGGCCTGGGTGCCCCGCGGCAGCGAGGGCGAGTTCATCGCCCGGCCTCGCTTTTTGGCTATCCGCGAGTTTGCTCCCCACAACTTCCTCTACCATGAGGGCTGCCAGTGGGAAGCAGTGGCGTTTCAGGCTCCGCCCGGCGGCCTGGAGGAGCGCAAAAGTAGCCACAAGCTCTGTTTTAGCTGTGGGGCCTTTGCCGATCCCCACCTGGATTGCTGCCCCGTCTGCGGCACCCAGTTCGATGGGCAAAACAGCCTCTTTACCCAGCTTCTGGAAATGCCCAATGTGCGCATGCGGCGGCGGGATCGCATCACAGCTGACGAAGAGGAGCGGCGGCGGCAAGGCTACGAGCTGCAGACCTTCTTCCAGTTTGCTCCCGAAAGCTCTGGCTACCGCGTCCAAGAAGCTGATGTGCTGAGCGGACAAACTCCCCTGCTGCAGTTGCGCTATGCCCCGGCGGCCACCCTGCTACGCATCAACCACGGCTGGCGGGGAAGTGGAGGGCGCGGCTTTTTGGTCAACTTTGAAAATGGGGAAGTTCCCTCGCGAGATCAGCTTGAGCGGAACAGGGCAGGCTCGTCCAACCCAGTCCCCCTGCAGTCCATTCGCCTGGCGGTGCGCAGTACCCAAAACCTGTTGCTGGTGCGCCTGGTTCAGCCAGGGGTGGAGAATCCGCAGGCCCTGGAGACCACCCTGCGCTATGCCCTCAAGCGAGGGATCGAAGAGACCTTTGAGCTAGAAGAGACAGAGCTGGCCGCCGAGTGCATCGGCCAGGGATCCCATCAGGCCATGCTCTTCTACGAAACAGCAGAAGGGGGCGCTGGCGTCCTGCGGCGCCTGGTGGAAGAGCCCCAGGCTCTAGCGGAAGTGGCCCAAGTGGCGCTGGAGATCTGTCACTTCCAGCTTTCAGAGGCCGGGATCCAAGACCTGCGGCCCGAATGCCGAGCAGCCTGCTACGAATGCCTGCTCAGCTATGCCAACCAACGGGAAGCGCTGCAGCTTGACCGCTATCAGATCCGGGATCTTTTGGGCCTGCTGGCCAACAGCCGCACCGAGCTGCGCTCCCTGGGTCGCTCCCGCCAAGAGCACCTGGAGTGGCTGCGCCAGCTCCTGGACCCTCGCTCTGAACTGGAGCGCCGCTTTCTCGAAACGCTGGCAGCAGGAGGGTATCGGCTGCCTGAGGATGCCCAGAAAGCCATTGCCGATCCCGACTGCGTCGTTGACTTCTTCTACAGCCCCAACATCTGCATCTTCTGCGATGGCCCAGTCCACGACCAGCCTGCCCAAGCGGAACGGGATCGCCAACTGCGCTCGCAGCTGCAGGGACGGGGCTACCGCGTGCTTGTTCTGCGCTACAACCAAGATTTGCAAGAGCAGCTGGCTCGCTACCCAGAAGTATTTGGCAAGGGCAGCTAGTCCTGCTGGTGGGAAAACAGATAAGCTCCCACAAAAGCCAGGATTACCGCCAAGCCGCCCAAAACTCCCACCGTGTACCAGGGAAACTCCGCAAGCGGCTGGTAGGCGGCTGCCCGCATGCCAATGCTGGCGTAGGAAAGGGGCAGGCAATAGACCAGCACCTGCAGGTAGGTCGGCAACTGGGCGGGATCGAAAAAGGTGGCCCCTAGGAAAGACATGGGCGTAATCAAAAAGTTGGTGAGCACGCCCACACTCTCCAGGCTGGGCACCTTCAAGCCAGCAATTACCCCAATGCCGGCAAAGACGGCGCAATCCAAAAGTAGAACCAACAGCGACAAGGGGTGAAGCAGGCCCCAGGCCCCCGTACCCAGCACCCCCACCGCCAACACCCCCAAGGCCGTCAGCAGGCCGCGGGCAATGCCCGCCAGCACCTTGCCCAGATGCAAAGACAAGGGGTGCACCGGCAACAGCAGCAGCTCTTCAAAGCTCTTGGTAAATAGCCGCGATCCACAAATGGAGAAGGTGGTGCCGGCAAAGCTGATGGTCATGGCTGAAAGAGCCACCATCCCCGGCAAGATAAAGCGCAAATAAGAACCTGCCGCCGTGGATCCGGCCACCTCGGCCAAAGCTTCGGCCCGCAGGGATCCCCCTAGGCCCACCCCAAAGGCAACAATGTAGATGAGGGGAGCCACCAGCCCCGAGGCCACCACCTGCCAAACTCGCCCCCGCAGATCCAGCCAGTCGCGCCAGAAGATGGTTAAACTGTCTTCCCAGATTCGCTGATAGGGTAGGGTCAGGGCACGGCTTACCATAGGTTTTCTTCGCTGTATAAGAGGTCTTCTTGTTTTCTGCTGCCGCGGCCGTGGGGAACTGCTTGCTGCTCCCTACTAGTAACCGTAGTAGTTGGAGCGCCGCGACCGCCACCAGGCCACCGGCAGCGCCAATGCCTTGCTGAGAGTGGACACGTAAGCGCGGGTGCGAAAAACCTGGTAGTGGTTGCGCTCGATGGCGTTGAGAATCTGCCGGTAGAGCATCAAGGAAGCGGCTACCGGCCAGCGGGAGTCCGGCTGCAGGGTAGGGATCCCCCGTTCCGCTTGGGCATAGAGCTCTCTAGCCCGCCGGATCTCATAGTCCATCAAAGCCATCCAGCGCTCGTCAATAACATAGTTAAACAGGTCCCGCTCGGAGTAGTTGAAGCGGCGCAGATCTTCCAGGGGGATGTAGATCCGCCCGCGGCGGGCGTCCTCTCCCACATCCCGCAAGATGTTGGTTAGTTGCATGGCGATCCCCAGCGCCACCGCCTCCTCGCGGCCATCCCGGCCCGGCACAAACCCCATGATCTCCGAGCACATCAGGCCCACTACCCCGGCCACGCGGTAGCAGTAGACCCGCAGATCCTCCCAGGTGGCGTAGCGCCGCGTATCCAAGTCCATGCTCTGCCCCCGCAGCATCTCGCGAAACGGCTCGATGGAAAGGCGGTAGGTGCGGATGGTGTGGATCAAAGCGAGGTCCGTGGGGACTTGCGGCTCGCCTCCCTGGAAGAGCGACTCCAGATGGGATCCCCACTGCTCCAACTTGCTGCGGGTGACCTCCACCTCTGACTGGCTGGCCTCTAGCCCATCCAACAACTCGTCCGTTTGCCGCAGCCAAGCATAGATCGCCCAGATGGCCCGCCGTTTGGGTCGGGGCAAGAGCAGGGATCCCAGGTAGAAAGTCTTAGCGTGCTTGGCCGTAATCTGGCGACAGAGGGCAAAAGATTGCTCAAGCGGACTCATCTGGCTGATCTCCAGGGGCGCAGGGCCAGGATAGAGAAGGAAGGGAAACGGCGAGGGCACATATCAACACTACGGGAAAGCGGACGCCGCGGATAGCCTAGAAGAGGTTGTAGGGAAAAGAAAGATTCAAAAGGCATAGGAGGCGGACGGCGGAGAGCTAGACCCCCGCAGCTGCCAGAGTTGAGGCCGAGACAGAAGCGCGTTGAAATGGGATCCCCTTGTTGATGGCCTCCGCCGCCCACTTGCCGGAGAGGATGGCCCCCTCCATGCTGCCCAGGAAGGGCTGTAGGGTGTAGCTGCCCGCCAAGAAGAAGTTGGGAATAGGGGTAACTTGAGTGGGGCGATACTGCTGTCTGCCAGGGGTAGCCTTGTAGACCGAGCGCGGCGTTTTCACCACCACCCACTTGCGCACGCGGGCGGGGTTGGGGCCGGTAAGGTGCTGGGGAAAGAGTTTTTTCAGTTCCTCCAGCGTGGCGGCAAAGATCTCCTCATCGCCGCGATCAATCCACTCGGCAGCCGGAGCCAGCACCAGCTCCAACATGGACCGCTCCGGATCGGCATAGGCCCGGCAGGTGTTGCTCATGTCGGCATACACGCTCAATAGCGGCGAGCGGGAAAACAAGGAGTGATCGATGTGAGTAATCTTGCGGTCAAACCAGATCTGCAGGCTAATTACTGGCACCCCCTCCAGTTCACGCAGCTTTTGGAAAAAGGGGATCCCCCACCACTGCGCCGGCAGCAGCTCCTTGAGCGCGTCCACCGAAAGGGCCGAGACATAGGCATCGGCAGTCACCTCCACCGGCCCAGAGGGGGTGGCTAAGCAAAACCCGGCCACGCTGTTATCGAGGTTGAGACGAATGTCCTGCAACGCCGCCTTCAAATGCACTTCCCCCCCACGGGCGACAATGTAGTCCACCATCGGCTGGCAGAGCCGCTCTGGGGGAGCGCCGTCTAGGTAGGCAATCCTAGAGCCATCTTTTTGCTGCAAAAAGCGGTTCAAGGCCGTCAGGGGCACCATGGCCGAGATCTCCTCCGGGTTGATGAAGGCCAGGGCCTTGGAGACGGCAATGAAAATATCGGTGTTGACCCGCTCGTCAATACCCTGCCGCCGCAGCCATTCCAAGAGGCTATAGCGATCCATCTGCTCCACATAGCGCTGGCCGCGAATCATGGCCGGCACCAGCCCCAGGGCAAACTTCACCTTTTCCCCCCAGGTGAGCATGTCGTTGTTGCGCAAGATGCCGACAATGGCGTTGAAAGGAGCGGGAATATCCGGCAGGTCAAAGCGGGAATAGGTGCCCGGCTTGTCCGGCTGGTTGAAAATCAAGCTGTGTTCCTTCCACTGCAGGCGATCGGAGATGCCCAGCTCCCGGAACAGCTGCAACGTGTTGGGGTAGGCGCCAAAAAAGTTGTGCAGCCCCGTCTCCACCCAGTCGCCATCGGCATCTTTCCAGGCAGCCACCAGGCCACCCAAAACATCCCGCCGCTCAAAGAGGAGCGGTTGATGCCCGGCATCGCAGAGATACTTGGCACAGGCCAGCCCGGCCAGCCCGCCACCAGCAATGGCAACACGCATGAGGGTAACGACAAAGCAACATTTTTATTCTATTTGCAAACCGTTACAATTGCCGGGGCCAAGGGGCAGACGGAAGGCCGACCCAGCAAAAGCAGCGGAACAAGGGGATCCCGAAGCCCATCGGTCTCGCTGCCGGGATCCCAATCGCTGGTAGGATACATACGGAAGAAAAAGTAAAGATTTTCCGCAGTCCGGGGGGAAAGACAACGATGGCCAAACAAACACTGGGATCCCTGCTGTCATCTGGCTTTGATTTAAACGGCAAGCGCGTGCTGGTGCGCGCCGACTTCAACGTCCCCTTGGACGCCCAGGGCAACATCACCGACGACACCCGCATTCGCGCCTCCCTGCCCACCATCCAGGCCCTCACCCAGGCAGGCGCCAAAGTGATCCTCACCAGCCACCTGGGCCGCCCCGTCAAAAAAGACAAAGAGACAGGCGCGGTTAAGATCGCTCGCGAGGGCAATAGCCTGGCCCCCGTAGCCACCCGTCTTTCTCAATTGCTGGGCCAGCCGGTTGCCTTTGCCCCCGACTGCATCGGCCCTGAGGCCGAGGCGGTAGTGAACCGCCTGGAAAACGGCCAGGTGGCCCTGCTGGAAAACGTCCGCTTCTACCCAGAAGAGGAGGACAACGACCCGGAATTTGCCCGCAAGCTGGCCTCACTGGCCGACCTGTTTGTCAACGACGCCTTTGGCAGTGCCCACCGCGCCCACGCCTCCACTGCTGGCGTCACCGCCTACCTCCAGCCTGCTGTGGCCGGCTACCTGGTGGAAAAGGAGCTGCAGTTTCTTTCGGGCGCCATCGAGAATCCGCGGCGCCCCTTGGCGGCCATCATCGGCGGCTCCAAAGTCTCCACTAAGATCGGCGTCATTGAGCGGCTCCTGGAAAAAGTGGACAAGCTCCTGCTGGGCGGCGGCATGATCTTTACCTTTTACCAAGCCCAAGGGATCCAAACCGGCAAGTCTTTGGTGGAAACCGACAAGCTGGATCTGGCCCGCTCCCTGATGGAAAAAGCCAAAGAGCGGGGGGTGGAGCTGCTGCTGCCGGTGGATGTGGTGGTAGCCGATAGGTTTGACAAAGATGCCCAGGCCCAGACCGTTTCCATCCACGCCATCCCCGAGGATTGGATGGGCTTGGACATCGGCCCGGAATCGATCAAAGCCTTCCAGGCTGCCCTGCAGGGGTGCCAAACCGTGGTCTGGAACGGGCCGATGGGCGTCTTTGAGTTTGACCGCTTTGCCGTGGGCACAGAAGCCATCGCCCGCACCCTGGCCGATCTCACTCAAGCGGGAGCCACCACCATCATCGGCGGGGGAGACTCGGTGGCAGCTGTCGAGAAAGTTGGCCTCGCTGACAAGATGACCCACATCTCCACCGGCGGCGGGGCCAGCTTGGAGCTATTGGAAGGCAAAGTGCTGCCCGGCATTGCCGCTCTCACAGAAGCGTAGGTTCCTCCTTCGGGTCGCAGCCCCTCCAATCCAAAAACCAAGCCAAAAAGTAGGGGCTGGATTCAGCCCCTCCTAACTTTAGTCGGTGTAGATCGCTGCAGCGATGGCGAGACAGGATCCGGCTTAGTGCACCACCACTTTAACGTTGGCGTTGTTCAGGCCAGGACGCTTCACCTCGGCCAAGGTCTTGTTGACGGCGTACTTTTGGTTGATGGAGTTGATCAACTCGGTTTGGTTGTGCTTCTTGGCCACGCCCCACAGATCGGCGATCAGGTCGTAGGAACCGTCGGGATTCTTCGACCAGCCCAGGTCGTAGTCGCCTTCCAACTGAGCCACGATGTCAGCGCGAACACGCTGGCCGTTGTAGCCACGCACGTCGGCGTTCAGCTTAACGGTGTAGCCGAGATCGCGCAGAGAGTTGATCAGGACTTGACCGTCAGTGATTTTGGTACGCAGGGTGCTAAAATGAGACATGGTGTTTCTCTCCTTTGTATAGGGGTTGGAACATCGACACAAACAATGGGCACTGTTCTTTGGGGAAGGTTTGGGCCCTGCCGTCCCTGCTTCTGTCAAGGTAGCTTTGGATCCTCACCTCCTCCTAGAACTCCAGCCGCTGGTACTCGGCTACAGAGGCCGCTGCAGGCCGAGCCCGCTGCTGGGCCCATTCCCTCAACGCTACCACTTGCTCCGTCATGGTGCGAGATAGCGGTTGAGTTGCTTTCGTTGCTGCCAGAATGTCCAGCTGGGTAAACTCACGGTTCTGGGCAAACGCTTCGTACATGGCAGCAATCAAAACTTGTTCGATCTCTGCGCCGGAGAAGCCTTCACAGGCTGCAGCCAACTGGCGCAGGTCAAAGCGGCTGATATCGCGCCGCCGCTTCCGCAGGTGGATCCGAAAGATCTCGATGCGCTCGTTGATGTTGGGCAAGTCCACGAAGAAGATTTCGTCAAAACGGCCCTTGCGCAAGAATTCGCCCGGCAGACGGTCCACACGGTTGGCGGTGGCCATGACAAAGACCGGCGAGCGCTTCTCCTGCATCCAGGTTAGGAAAGAGCCAAAGATGCGGCTGGAGGTGCCCCCGTCAGAATCGCTGGAGCCTGCTGATCCAGCAAAGGCTTTGTCCAGCTCGTCGATGAAAAGGATGGCAGGGGCGAGAGATTCAGCAGTTCGCAGGGCACTGCGCAGATTCGCTTCCGATTTGCCCACCATGGAGCCATCATAAACGCGGCCCATGTCCAGACGCAGCAGGGGCAGGCCCCAGAGACGGGCAGTGGTCTTGGCGATCAGCGACTTACCGCAGCCAGGCACGCCCAGGATCAGCATACCCTTGGGTTGGGGCAGTCCATAGGCGCGGGCCCGCTCAGTGAAGGCCTCAGAACGTTGCAGCAGCCAGCGCTTCAGCTCTTCCAGACCGCCAACGGCGTCGATGGTCTCGTCCTCTTCGATAAACTCGAGAATGCCGTTGCGCCGGATCAGTTGCTTCTTCTCAGAGAGGATGATGTCTACTTCTGCCTCGGTGAGGCGACCATGCATCACCACAGCCTTGCGGTAGACTTTTTCTGCCTCGTCCTGCGTTAGGCCCAGGGCCGCCTTGAGCAACTTTTCGCGGGTATCAGGAGCCAAAGGCAGGGAGCGCGGGATCTGCTCCAGCTGGCGGTTGAGGGCGCGCTCCAATGTGGCCATGTCCGGCAGGGGGAAGTCCACTACGCAAATGTCTTTCTCCAGCTCGACCGGGATCACCTGCACCGGCGACATGAGCAGGATGGTTTTGTGGGATCCCTTCAGGCTGGCAATAGCATCCCGCAGCCAGCGCTTCACCTCGGTGTTGTCCAAGAAGTCATGTAGGTCTTTGAAGACGCAGATGGCGGGATCCTTTTGCTCCATTACCCACTGGATGGCGGGCTGGGGGGATTGGGTGTTGTGCTGGGTGAGGCTGCGGGGGTTGCCGTATTCGACGATGCCGTGGGTAACTGTCCAAATGAATAGGCGACGCTGAGGCTTAAGGGTGCGGGCAATTGCTGCCAGAGCCGCTTCTGCCCGTTCCTCCTCTGGAGTCAGCAGGTACAGCAGTGGGTATTGAGCTTGAATGAGGATGCTTAGCTCTTGCATGGGAAACACCAACTGCAGAGGGGAAATTTCAGGAGCCGCCAGAACGGTTGAAAAATGGGGTTCGAGTTGCCTAGGTATTGGATTGCACTTGGGAGTACGCCCTTGTTGGATGGATTTTGAGAGGATTTTAGAAGCTTTCTGTGTTGCTGTCTGCTCCTATCAGCTCAAGTTCCTGAAGGGGGCCTGCTTGGGAGCGTTCTAGCAGGGTACCAGAGCATCCTGCCGTTGCTCTTCCGAGCCAGCAGCCGATCCCCAGTATTCTGGCTCCACCTCTTCAAGGATGGCTTCGGCAGCCGATGTCTGGTGCAGGGAAACCACCTCTCCATCGCGGATAACAAATGGGTGACTACACTTGGGACATTGATGGACACGATAGGCGCTACCTTGTACCCCTTCAATGACCTCTGGGTGAAGCAGATAGAAGGTAATGGCCTTCTCTGCCACTACCGACATCGGCTCCCGCTCCACGGCAGCCCGAATCTTCAGATTCCGGTGCAGCTCAGGTGAGAGATACAGGGTCACCTTCTGCTTGGACTCTGTGCCTTCCACTACCTCTGGCCGATGATTCATGGCTAACCGCTTTCTTTGAATTGCTTGCCAAACTTGGGGCCTATCATAGCCAGTCTGCCGGCTTGACGGCAAGTTTTTAACAATCTGTAACAAACAATTTTCTTGATGGCCCTCTGTGGATACCTGCGGCTGGGGGAGTAGGCTAGGTGGAAGACAAGGAGCGGAATGTCCAATCCCTATGGAACGCTTGATCAACACCCTCAGCAAAAATTTCTCTAGCTGGGGCCGCCGTGCCCTGGTGCAGGCCGGCGATGGTTTGGCCAGCTTGAGAGACACTGCCGTGGATAACGGCAATCTGTTACTCTGCAAGGCTCGCATCGCGTTCGCGGATGCCAGCTTCACCACCCTAAAGGCAATTCGGTCTCGCTTTGGCGCCAGTCGCTGACGGTTGGGCAGAAGCACCCTGCTAGCCGCCCAGATCTTGCAGCCGATAGAGGCTGGCATAGAGCCCGCTGAGGGCCATGAGCTCGGCATGGGATCCCTGCTCTTTGAGTTCCCCCCGCTGCAGAACCAAGATGCGATCCACATCGCGGATGGTGGAAAGGCGGTGGGCGATGATCAGGGCGGTGCGATCCCGCAGCAGGGTGTCTAGAGCGGATTGCAGGAGGGCTTCGGTGCCCACATCCAGGCTGGCGGTGGCTTCGTCCAAAACCAAGATTTTGGGATCCCGCCACATGGCCCGCACAAAGCTGATAAGCTGTTTCTGGCCGCTGGAGAGGTTGCTGCCCCGCTCTCGCACAGGGGTGGCGTAGCCTTGGGGCAAATTGCGGAGGAAGTCATGCAGGTTGAGTTGGCGGGCGACCTGCTCCACTGCCGCTAGATCTGCCTTCTCTCCTAGGGTGATGTTTTGCTGGATATCCCCGGAAAACAAAAATCCATCCTGCAGGATTACCCCTAGGTGGCGGTGCAGCTCAGCCTGGGGGAGATCCCGAATATCAACGCCGTCAATGCGAATAGATCCCTGGGTTACGTCGTAGAGACGGCAGAGCAAGCGAATGATGGAGCTTTTCCCGGCTCCCGTGGGCCCCACCAGGGCCACTTTTTCTCCGGGGCGGATGGTGAAGGTGAGGTCTTTGAGCACCCACTCCCCGGGGTTGTAGGCAAACCAGACGTGCTCGAACTGCACCTCTCCTCTGGCATTGGGGGGCAAGTGGCGGGGCTGAGCGGGATCCCGGATGGCGACCGGCAGGCTGAGGATGGCATCGATGCGCTCGACGGCGGTGAACCCCGCCTGCAGGGCGGTGAACTTTTCCGCCAACTGCCGCAGCGGGTTGAAAAACCGTTGCGAAAAGAGAATAAAGGCGTAGAGGCTACCGAAGGTGAGGGGTTCCCTGGGCAGGGGCAGGGATCCCGTCCATCCCCCTCCAAGTGAGCCCCTACCGGCTGACATCACCTGCTGCCCGCCCACCCAGAGCAAAGCCGCCACGGCCAGCCAAGAGACCCACTCCAAAACGGCAGAAAGGGCGGAATCATAGAGGATGGTTTGATCCACTTCCTGGATGTAGCGGCGGTTCATGGTTTGAAAAATCTCGCTATTGAGCCGCTCCCGGCGAAACAGTTGCACAACGACAATGCCCAAGATGTTCTCCTGGATCCAGGAGTTCAGCTTGGAGAGTTCTTCGCGCACGCGAAAGTTGGCATCCCGAAAGCGGCGCTGCAACTCGAGGACAACGGCGCTGATGGGCAGGACGATCAAGATCAGCAGCAAGCCCAGATCCCAGCGTTGGCTGAGCATGACCACCGCGATCACCCCCAGGGTAAACAGGTCGCTGACGATGCCGACGGCACCGGTGGAAAAGACATCTCCCAGGGCTTCCACATCGTTGGTGATGCGGGTGATCAGCTTGCCCACCGGGGTGCGGTCGAAAAACTGAGCCGGCAAGGCCAGAATGTGGGCGAAGAGATCGTCGCGGATGTCGCGAGTCATCAATTGCCCCAGCTTTTGGCTGACATACCCTTCCAGGGCTTGAAAGAGCCAGCGAACCAGCACCGTTAGGATCAACAGCCCCACATAGGGCCAAAGGTCGGAGAGGATCCCGGCCTCACCTCGTTCCAGCGCTCGGGCAATGGGGCCATCCAGAGCCCGCTGTAGGATCAGAGGCTGCACCGCATCCGCCAAGGCCAAAGGGGGCAGAAAGGCCAAGGCGGCCAACAGTAGCTTCAGGTGCCGACGGGCGTAGGGCCAGAGCAGCCGCAGCAGCCGCCAATCGCTGGCTCGCCGCGGGCGGGGATCCCTACTTAAATCGGTATCGGGGGGAGAGGCGGCAAGGCTCACAGGCTTACACCCGAGAACAACAAAGACAACTCATAGAGAGCACTGATCTACTCTAAGCGCTCTCCCTGAGGGAGAGGGAGTTTGGGATCCGCAAGGGTTTCCTCGCCATTGGGAATGGCTATAGCTGCACCCCTAATGGCTCTGGGACGGACGGAAAACTGGCCGCTTCAGCTAGAAATCGCAGGAGCCCCGCACTGTACCCGTAGGGTCAGTGCCGGGAGGAATGCGCTTTGA
>NZ_JANSIL010000037.1:0-4503 GCF_047462015.1 Synechococcus sp. R5-13
AAGGGGATGCGGATTTGAATGGTGCGAATGTGATTGCGCTTTTGGGGGCTGCTGTAAACCAGCCTAGAGGCTCGTGGTTGGCTTGCCAACTGCAGGGCTACCGAAAGCCCGCCCTGTACTGCGAAGCAGTCAGGGTTGGGTAGTTTACAACATCCAAAAAGCGTTATCGGGTTTACAGTGAGTGTGAATAACCCAACAAGCGTGAGGCTGAACCGATGACACTGGCTCAGGAGGCAACTGCCCAAGTCCCCGCCTTTTGCGAAGGGATCCAGTACTTCGGGGATCCCTGGCCGGAATTTGACCGCCTGGGCCAGGCCCCTGCAGTGGATGCCGGCACCGGGAAGCTGAGGGATCCCGGCAGTCGCATGGCCGCCTACCAAACCTTGCTCTATGCCGATGCCTTGCGCTACCTCACCCTGCAAATGACCGCCAGCAAAGCCTCAGGCCATCCGGGCGGATTTGCCAGCCAAGCAGAAGCCTATGCAGCTCTGGTGTACCTGGGCCAGAAGAACATCCCCACCGAAGTCGGGCACCACGCGCCGGGCTTTTACGCGGCCATGTTTTTGGATGGATCCCTGGCCGAGATGGGCATCCACACCGTCTCCGACCTACGGGCCCGTTTTCGAGAACGGGAAGGGCTGTTGGGTCACCTATCCGGCTACATTCCCGGGCTGCTGGCACCGGCTGGGCCGCTGGGGCAAGGACAACACTTTGCCATGGCAGGAGCCCTGCTCTATCCAGATCGCCTCTTCCCGGTCACGATTGGGGATGGCGGCCTGGGGGAGCCCTATGTGATGAGCTCCATGATTCACTTTCACACCGCTTTCCCCCAGCGCACCAACTTCCTGCCGGTACTGGTCTGGAACGGCTACAGCCAAGAGCACCACAGCATGATCTCCACCGCCAGCAACGCCCAGATGGCCGAGTATTGGCGGGGCAACGGCTTTGAGAAAGTGATTCTGGTGGACGCCAAAGACTTCGACGATGCCCAGCAGCCCGGCCCTTACGTCGACAGCACTCAGTTTTCCCTAGAAGCCCGCCTTGCCTTTGCCCAAAGGGTGCTGATCGAAATGGAGCGAGCCATCCAATCAGCCCTGAGCGGACAATTAACGGTTTTCATCCTCAAGCAACTGAAGGGGGCTGGGGTACATGCCAAGGGATCCAAGTCCCACAACCTCTACGGCCACCACACTCTGGATCACCCGGACATTGTGGCGGCTCTGCGGGCGCGGGCCTTACATCCGGCAGCTTGGGCCCTGGTGCGACAAAACTGCCAACGGGCAGCCGGGGGGCCAGCCGCCAAGGTGGCGGTTACAGAGTTCGTTCGGCCCCTTCCACCTCTGGGATCCCTAAACCTAACGGAGTTTCCCCTGGGGGACAAGCAGGTTTCCACCACGGCCATCGGATCCCTGGTGGTGCAGGTGGGGCAGAAGGATCCCGACTTTTTGGTGGCCAATGCCGACGGCAACGAAGCTTCCGGCATTGCCAATGTGAACCAAGGTCTCAAGGTGATTCACCCCACGGTGGATCCCTTATACAACCAACAGCCCCAAGGACAAGTCTATGAGCCCCTGAGCGAAGATGCCTGCGCAGGACTGACGGCGGGCCTAGCCCTCTTCGGCGGACGCTCCCTGTGGTGCTCCTACGAGTCCTTTGCCGTCAACGGCCTACCCATCTGGCAGACGGTAACCCAAGCCATGGCGGAGCTGCGCCGGCCCACCCCCTCGGCCATTGCCCTCTTCACTGCCGGCGCTTTGGAACAGGGGCGCAACGGCTGGACCCACCAACGCCCGGAAATTGAGGCCTACCTGGCGGCCATGATGCGCAACGGCAACGTCTTCCCCCTCTTCCCGCCGGATGCCAACTGTGCCCAAGCTGCCTACGAATGGGCCCTATCCACCTGCAACAAAGGGATCCCTATCATCGCCAGCAAAACCCCCCTGCCCATCCGCACCACCCTCGAACAAGCCCGCCAAGCAGTAGAGCAGGGCTGCATCGTCCTTCAGGAGTTTCCCGGATCCCGCACCGTGGTCTTTGCCGTGGTGGGGGATATGATTCTCCTGCCCGTGTTCGAGGCGGCTGAGCAGCTCCAAGCCCAAGGGATCGGCTGCAAAATCGTCTCGGTAATTAACCCCCGCCGTCTGTATCGCCCCGGCGACGTGGCTTGGTCCACCTGTGCTCAGCCAGATGGGGAATTCATGTCCGACCAAGAATTTGCCGCTTGGTTTGCCGGCGAGGCCCTCATCGGCGTAACAGGCGGGGCCAGCCTGATGCTCGAACCCTTGATGTTGCGCTATGCCGGCCCGCGGGATTTCTTCGCTTGGAAACGCGGCGAAACCACCGCCACCCCCGCCGAATTGATGGACTACAACGGCCTGACAGCTCAGGCACTGTCAGAACGAGCCAAGCAACTGCTATGCTGAGGGCGAGCTTTTAGCTTGGTTAGCATTGTCCACCTTATTTTTTCCTATGACTGCGGCTAGATATCTCCGAGAGAAGCTTGAGAGGATGTCTCCCACCGAGAGGGTAGAGCGAGTTGTTGTCCAACACTTTGCTTCTCCTCTCCTGCAGGCGCTTGGCTTTGACGACTCGGAAATTAGAGAAGAATTCGAGACAGGTTGCGGCCAGGTCGATCTCGCAGCAAGAAAGAACGGAGATCCTGAAGATACTTTCTTTAGATCCCCGAAGAATCCCTACTTGCTTTTGGAGGCAAAATCTAGAGCAGTTAATCTCAGAGAAGGATCTTGCTATAGAGATGTAGTTTGTCAGATAGAAAGTTACTTGCTTGCCAAGAACTGCAAATCTGCAAAATGGGGAATTATCACCAATGCAAATAACATCCAGCTTTGGAGGAAGCACGGAAAAGTCGTTCACCCCGCTACAGCAAACCTTGATATTAGCTCAGATAACATTGAGAGCATAGTGCGTAACTTGCGAGACAAGATAGAAAACTATGAGCGCGCTCTGACTGTATGCGTGTATAACAATAAAGGAGGCGTAGGCAAAACAACGACGATCATTAACCTTGCGGCAACACTAGCAACCAAGAAAAAAAAGGTCTTAGTTGTTGACTTTGATTCTCAGGGTGATCTGACAAGAAGTTTGGAAGCCACTCCTGGAAAAATTACACTGACGCAATGTTTAAAGGATCCCAAAATAGACGTCCATGCCATTGTCCAAACATATAAACTCAAGGGATTTTCCATCTTCGACATTATCCCAAGAGACCCTGAACTAGAGACGTTGACTGATAGCCGGGCAGTAGCATATATCCCAAAGGGAACTCGGCGCCTTCGAGATCTGATTGCTCCTCTTCGCAATGAGTATGACTACATCCTAATCGACTGCCCAACTCAATGGCTTTACTTCAGCCAAAGTGGTGTTTTTGCTGCCGATGTTATTTTGATACCTACCCGCCCCGACGATCTGTCTTCCCTGAATAATGCTGCTAGAGTAATCACCAGCTTTGTTCCAGAAACTGCTAAGTCACGACAGGATGGCGGCCCCAGGACTTTGCCTATCTTTTTCAATGGCGTCTCTTCGAGAAGTGAATACACTATTAGACTAGCTCACGAAGAGATACAGAAGCTTATCAACCAGGAGAAAAGTGTAGATCTACTTCCATATTTCTGGCCACATTTTAAGAGAGGTAATGAAAACAAAAGCATTTTTAGGATACCTGACTATGCAGTGATATCCTCTGCAAAGTTTGAACGAAGGCCTGCCGTCTTTAGCGACAGGAGAGTTTTAGAATACTACCAGAGTCTTGCCCGTGAGTACTTTATCGATGAGTGAGTTTTCAGATCTAGGTAGGTTGGTTAACTTACCCCTTGAGAGCATTACGCCCGCCGATGGGTTTTCTGCTCCCTCCTTCCTTGTTGCCGCAGCCGCAGATCAGCTAAGGGCAACAGGAGGACACAACTGGGTTCCTCTGCTGGTGGTCGAGGCTGGCGACTATCAGTACAAGGCCATTGGTAACCATTTTGTCTATGCAGTTGCTCAAGAAGCGGGACTGGAAAGGCTATGGTGTATCGTTGTCGATCCTGATCCAGAGCAGGTTAAGCAGGCCCAGATTCTCGCCAAAGAAATTGTTCCGAAGGTAAATTTGACCAATACATCGAGAGAGACTATCTTGGCTGCGCTAAGATACCTAGCCGAGCGACCCAGCAGTCCCCTCAAGGGAGTCGATGTAACCATTGCAGCTGCCCGGATTGCAGAGGCGGATAGAAGTTGGTGGCAGGACTTAACCCCCATAACCAAGCTTGGGTGCAAAATTACGCGAGGCAAAAAACTGGATGCCCTATCGGAAGTATTTTTCGTAACTCCTACAGCGTTGCCCCCTACTCTGAAGAAATCATCCAAGAGATCTGCGGCATCCGCTGGCGCGAAGAAAGCGACCTCAACTCGCTCGCGGAAAAAAACAGAGGGAGAGAGGTAAACTACCCGGCTCCGACCGCTAAGCGGTACGGAGCGGGCTTTCAGTAGCCCTGAGCCTGCTCTGCT